>CALGLY010000601.1 GCA_937959095.1 uncultured Saprospiraceae bacterium | reverse complement strand
AATGCATTGCGAATGCCAAAGACTCATATCTCATAATTCATATCCCATAATTAATAAATCATCCGAAATGAAGATTGTTTTTGCTACGGCGAATCCCAATAAAGTTCGAGAAATTAATAGCATCCTTGGCGATGCAGTAGAAATAGTTGGCTTAAAAGATATAGGCTGCACCGAAGATATTCCAGAAACGCAACCAACTATACAAGGCAATGCACTACAAAAAGCCCGCTATGTGAAGGAAAAGTACGGCTACGATTGCTTTGCAGAAGATACAGGTCTAGAAATAGATGCCCTGAATGGCGAACCAGGCGTATTCACCGCACGCTATGCAGGAGCGGCTAAAGATGCGAATGCTAATATGGCAAAAGCCATCAAAGAACTAAGTGACAAAACCGACAGAGGCGCGCAATTTCGCACCGTAATCGCTTTGATTTTGAATGGCGAAGAACGCGTTTTTGAAGGCATTTGCAGAGGCAAAATAGGACATGAAAAAGTAGGCGAAAAAGGCTTCGGCTATGACCCTATTTTTATTCCAGATGGTTTTACTACGACCTTTGCTCAAATGGATGCAGCAGCTAAAAATGTCATTAGTCACCGGGGAAAAGCCACAGAGCTTTTGAAGGCTTTTTTAGCACAACTTACTTGATGTACAATCTTCTGATTTCATAATTCCTACTGAAATCCCTATTTTTACCAAGTGAATAAACCACTCGACATACTAACGCAATATTGGGGCTATTCCAGCTTCCGACCCTCGCAGGAGGCGATTATCCAGTCTGTTTTGGATGGACACGATACACTTGCACTTTTACCGACGGGTGGCGGAAAGTCAGTTTGCTATCAAATACCTGCACTCTGCAAAGAGGGAATTTGTATCGTCGTATCGCCTTTGATCGCCCTGATGAAAGACCAAGTATACCAACTGAAACAGCGTAATATTCCAGCCGTCGCTATTTATTCGGGGATGCGCTATGCGGATATAGATCGCACGCTCGATAACTGCATTTATGGCAAAACCAAACTCCTCTATCTTTCGCCAGAACGCTTGATGACAGAAATCGCGCAGGAGCGGATTAAGAAGATGAACGTCAATCTGATAGCGATAGATGAAGCCCATTGTATTTCGCAATGGGGCTACGATTTTCGACCGTCTTATTTACAGATTGCTGAACTTCGGGAGCTATTACCCGATGTGCCTGTTTTGGCACTCACCGCCACCGCCACTAGCGAAGTGGAACAGGATATTCAAGAGAAATTACAGTTTAAAGATCAGCGGGTTTTCAAGACGAGTTTTGCGCGCGATAATCTCATTTATGTCGTATTAAAGGAAGAAAACAAGTTTAATAAACTACTCGACATCTTGAAAAAGGTAAAAGGTTCGGGAGTCGTGTATGTGCGAAATAGACGGAAGACGAAGGAAATCGCGCTATTTCTACAGAAAAAAGGCATTTCAGCGGATTTTTATCATGCAGGATTGAATTCTGATGCGCGTTCCAAAAAGCAAGATAATTGGATACAAAATAAAACCCGCATCATCGTCAGCACCAATGCTTTCGGGATGGGGATAGATAAGGCAAATGTGCGCGTGGTGGTGCATATAGATTTGCCCGATAGCTTGGAAGCTTACTTTCAAGAAGCGGGACGTGGCGGGCGCGATGGCAAAAAAGCCTATGCGGTTATGCTCTACAATCAGACTGATAAAACGCGCCTAGAAACGCATTATGAACAAGCCTTTCCCGCTATGGATACCGTGCGGCAAGTCTATCGCGCCTTGGGGAGTTATTTTCAGTTGGCGGTTGGTAGTGGCATGAATCAGACCTATGATTTTGATATTATCGAATTCACGAAACGCTACAAACTGAATATAGTAGAGACCTTCAATTCTTTAAAAATACTAGAACAAGCCGAGTGCATCGCACTTTCGGAAGCAATATTTATGCCCTCGCAATTGCAGATTAGAGTCACCAAAGACCGCCTCTATGATTACCAAATGCGAAACGCGCGTTTCGATCCTATTTTGAAGACGATTCTTCGGACGTATCAAGGGGCATTTCATGGTTTTATAAAAATTAGAGAAAAGCAACTTGCTGAAAAGCTGAAACTAAGCCGCCATAACCTAAGTGCAGCCCTCGAAAAAATGCAGCAGGATGAAG
Source organism: uncultured Saprospiraceae bacterium (assembly GCA_937959095.1). GTDB lineage: Bacteria > Bacteroidota > Bacteroidia > Chitinophagales > Saprospiraceae > JAAUTG01. The sequence goes on along the minus strand of CALGLY010000601.1, from coordinate 2,029 downwards.
TCATTGACTATTTGCCTCAAAAAGATATGCCACAACTCATTTTTCTGCACGAGCGCGTCGATGCAGATAATTTAGCGATAGATCACAAACGACAGAAATTCCTGAAAGACCGATATTATGAGCGCATCCAGAAAGCTATCGCTTATGCCGAAAAACAAGCTTGTCGGAGTCAGTTGCTATTGGAGTATTTCGATGAAAAAGAGGCTTTGCCTTGTGGAAAGTGCGATTTTTGCCTAGAACGACAAAAAATAAGCGTCTCGAAAGATGAATACGCCAATTACAAAACTAAAATAGAACGCCTACTCCGAAAAGAAAAACTCGACCTCCACGCACTCGTCGATTCTTTCACGCCAAAGCGACGCAATCAAGTCCTAAAAGTGGTGGATTATCTCTTGGATGAAGGCATAATTGATAAAGATAAAGGGCTCTTGGAATGGAAGGGGTAAAGAAGTTCAAGTGCAAGATATAAATCCAAAGCTACTACTCGGATGTACTTCTTATTAAACCATATAAGGCAGCAAGTGATAGGGCATATAAGAACATATAAGTAGCACTTTGTCGCGTTTTATATGCCCTTATATGCCTTATGTGGTTCAAAAAATTACTGTTGAAACTCCCCATTTTCCAACCGCCAAATCCCCAATGGATTGCTTGCCTTCAGTTCATCAGGCAATAACACATCAGGACAACTTTGGAAAGAAGTAGGTCGTCCAAAGCGACGAATCGAGCCAGTGCCTACCGAAGTAAATCGACTATCGGTAGTAGCAGGAAATGGCCCGCCATGCTGCATCGAGTGACACACTTCTACGCCTGTAGGGACACCATTGAAAATCACGCGGCCAGCTTTGCGTTGTAGCGTTTGGAAGAGGTCGTTCCAAGCACCCAATTCCTCCGCTTCGCCCATGATAGTAGCAGTAAGTTGCCCTTCTAGACTATTCGCTACGGCTTCTAATTCGGCTTTATTTTTGCATTTTACTAATAAAGAAAAAGGTCCAAAAACCTCTTCTTGCAAATTCGGATTCGCTAAGAAATCACTAGCTGTCACCGATGCCAAAGCAGGTGCAGCCGCCCAATTGTCGCTATTTTCTTGCTTCGCTTCCACATGGACTACCGAATTGGCTAAATGCGAATTTTTACATTGATTGAAGTTTTTATAAATCCCTTCATTCAGCATCGTAGCAGGCGTGAGAGCCGCGAAAGCCGTTTGTAAATTCGTTACTAAGTCCGAGGTGTTCGCATCTTCCACAAAGACAATCAAGCCAGGATTGGTACAGAATTGCCCCGCGCCTAAATTGATAGAGCTTGCCAATTGCGTCCCTAAATCCGCTTTATGCTGCTTTATTTTTTCAGGCAATAAAAAGATAGGATTCACGCTACCCATTTCCGCAAAAACAGGAATCGGTTCTGCACGTTCATTAGCTGCTTTGAAAATTGCCATGCCACCTCGCAACGAACCCGTAAAAGCGACCGCTTTTACCTTAGGATGTTGCACGAGTGTCGCGCCTGCGCTACGTCCTGCATCTTGCAAAGCAGAAAATACACCATCAGGCATTCCGCAATCTTTTGCTGCTTTTTGAATCGCCGAAGCAATCAACGCACTCGTCCCTAAATGTGAGGGATGCGCCTTCACAATCACAGGACAACCCGATGCCAAAGCCGAAGCTGTATCACCTCCTGCGGTAGAAAACGCAAGCGGAAAATTACTCGCTCCAAACACCACTACTGGCCCGATAGATTGCAGCATATTCCGAATATCCACACGCGGCGGTTGTCGGTCGGGTAGGGCGGTTTCTATTTTTGCTTCTACCCAATCGCCTTTTTCTACTAGTGCTGCGAATAGGTGTAATTGGTTGCAGGTACGTCCGCGTTCGCCGCGCACGCGCCCTTCTGGCAAGCCACTTTCTTGCATCACTCGATTCACTAGGGTATCGCCTAAGGCTTCAATCTCCTTGGCAATAGCGCGTAGAAATGCCCCCTTCTTCTTACCCGACACATGCCGATAACTATGCCATGCTTTATCGGCTTTGTT
>CALGLY010000600.1 GCA_937959095.1 uncultured Saprospiraceae bacterium | reverse complement strand
GGGTTCTAAATCAGATGATTATAAGCAATTTGAAAACTTCAATTTAAATCTGGCAGTAGGGTCTTCAACTTATCTTCTAATTGAATTTTACCTTCTTCTACCAGTTGTAAAATAATGATTGCAGTAAACATTTTCGTGATGGAAGCAATACCAAAACTCGTTGCGTTTTCTATTGGAAGGACAGCATCTTTATCAATAAAGCCAAAGGATTTCTGATAAATAATATTACCGCTATCTGCTATGAGTACGGTACCTTCAAAAAGGTCATTTGTTACAGCATGCTGAACAATGCTGTCCATTTTCTCCACGTTGATTTGGGCTTTGCTGTGCACTCCAACCCAAAGTAACAATAACATTATAGAAAGTACTTTTGTCATATTTTATAATTTTTACTTGCCCCTAACGGTTGCCCTACCCGCAGGAAACTTGTCGGGTAGATCGTGTTGCTCAAAGTTCCTTTGTCGCAACATTCAAAAGTACAAGAACTAAACCGAATATCGGACAAATTGCTATTGGTGAAGCTGCAATCGCGGAACGTACAATTATCATACTCGCCTTTTTTCAAAGGGAGCTGCGTGTAATTTTGTTGCTCAAATAGGGCATTTTCTACGTATAATTCAGGCATAGGCTATCTGTTTGTCTTCTTTTTGAGATAAATATAAGGCTTTCCAAAGACAGGAATTTGTAAAAAAAACAACCACAAGAGAACAAAGCTCGTCTTAGAATGTACTTTTGCATAGAAACGGAGATCACTATATGAAGGAAAGATATATTCTGAAGGTATTATTTTTTTGTAGTACGCTACTAATCGGGCATATCGCCAACGCGCAAGCCCTTTCCAATAGAGTAGCTAATTATAAAATTGACGTAGAACTCGACACCGAAAACCGCATGACTAGAGCCACCACGGAACTACTTTGGCGCAATCCGTCGGCGGATACCATACGTGATTTGCAATTTCATATTTATTATAATGCCTTTAAAAATAATCAATCGACCTTCATTCAAGAATCAGGGGGTATAAAAGGACAAGTTGGAAGTGGCTTCTTAGAAGCCTGTGCTTGGGGCGAAACAACGATACTACATATCCAAGATCAATACGGCAATGACCTCACCGCAAATCAACGCTACATACAGCCCGATGATGATAACGAAGCCGATGAAACCGTGCTGCAAGTCCTCCTCGAACAACCCGTGCTGCCCTACGATTCCATAAAAGTGATACTGAAATGGGAAGCAAAAATTCCGAAATTGATCATTCGTACAGGTTACAATCAGGATTATTACTTCATGGCGCAGTGGTTTCCAAAAGTAGGCGTATACGAACCCGCAGGCATGCGCTTCGCGACCGAAGGACAATGGAACTGTCATCAATATCATCGCTCTACAGAGTATTATTCCGACTTTGGAATCTATGAAGTCAATATTACCACACCAGAAAATTACATAGTCGGCGCAAGTGGAAGTCGAATAGCTGAGACTAAAGCCAATGGCACACAAACCCTCACTTATTATATAGAAGACGTAATAGATTTCACCTGGACAGCCTATCCGCATTTCGTGGAAGTGCTGGATGAATGGGAAGATGTTTCCTTGCGCCTATTGCGTCATGGAGATCGCGCCTGCCTGAGTGACCGCTATATGACAGCTGCAAAAAACACCCTAAGTTATCTCGATAAACATGTCGGAAAGTACCCTTATTCCACGCTCACTATCGTTGATCCGCCTTATCATGGTCTGCGTTCTTCGGGCATGGAGTACCCTACCCTAGTGACGGGCGCGGGCTTATATTGCTTTCCCGAAGGCATCCGAACGACCGAATCTATAGCTGCACACGAAATCATCCATCAGTATTTCATGCAGATGGTAGCCACCAATGAACAAGAAGAAGCTTGGCTCGATGAAGGCTTCACCTCCTATTATCAAAGTCGTATCATAGACCACTACTATGGCTATATTTTGGACGATCCTATTACGGGTTTCAAAGCGAGTGATGCAGCTTGGCGACGGATGCGCTTTTTCAATCTTCCGAATATAAAAGTGGATACGGCAGCAAAACCGGGTTGGGAATTTAAGCATGGTTCTTATCACTCTTTGGTCTATAGCAAACCTGCGCTTTTCCTTCGGACACTCGAAGGGCTAGTGGGTATCGAGACGATGGATTTGATTATGCAAACCTACTTTGAACGCTGGAAATTTAAGCATCCTTGTGGGCGCGATTTTATGGAGGTAGTCTTGGAACTAACAGCGGAAAAACATGGGCAAGTAATGGCACAAGACGCTAATCGTCTATTTCAGCAAGTCATTCATGGCACAGGAAGTTGCGACTATGCGATTGCTTCCATCAGAAATAAATCCTTTGAAGGGAAACTGGGTCGCTTTGGCGAAGAGTGCATCACAGAAGCTGCCACCGATACACTACGATATGAAAATAATGTCATCTTAAGCCGTTTGGGGGAAGTTGTGCTTCCTGTTGAGTTCTTGATTACTTACGAAGATGGCAGCACCAAATTAGCCCAATGGAATGGTCAAGAACGAACCTATACCTTTAAGGATTTTAGTGCAAAAAAAATCATAAGCGTACAGCTTGATCCAAATCATAAAGTTCCGATAGATAAAAACAGCATCAATAATAGCTTGAACTTGAAGCCTTCTGGCACAGGTATCTGGAAATATGTAAGTGCAGCGATGCTTTTGGTGCAACAAGCAATGGAGGCGATTACGATTTTGGTGTGAAAAATGGGTTGCTATTCTGAAGTATTATTTGTTTGGCTGGAATAGAAATTCAAGCCAAACGAGTAGTAACGCTAATGAGGCAATTGATAACGATTTTAGATTTTACTAATAAGACAACATGCAAGTACTAAGAATATATCTTGAAGCATGGAAAGATGCCTTCCGACATTGGAAACTATGGGGCTTGCTTTATGCCTTTAATGTGCTGTTCGCGCTAGTGCTTGTCTTGCCCTTTAAAAGCTATTTTGAAGAAACCATTGGTCGATCTTTAGCTCTTGAACAACTTCTCCAAGATTTCGATTGGGACATCCTCACCGACTACCTCAATACACATGGAGAAGGCTTGAATTTATTTAGCACTCAATCCATATTCTTGCTACTTGGCTATCTATTATTGAGTACGTTCACGATGGGCGGCATTTTGCAGACGTTCCGACAGCAACAATTTCAATTTAGTACGTTTTGGGCAAATGCCAGTCGTTTCTTTTGGCGAATGCTGCGTTTAGCCTTCTATTTTGGATTGATTCAACTCCTATTAGCCGTGCTTGCATTTAGCTTGTTTCAATTCTTTGCTAAAGGCTTCTCTAT
>CALGLY010000599.1 GCA_937959095.1 uncultured Saprospiraceae bacterium | reverse complement strand
ATCGGCAATTGCACCGTCACGAAGGGCAAATCTTCCTCTTTCATTTCCTTTGCCATAGGCAATAGACCCTTCCAAGCGTGTCGCTTATATTGCAACAATAAATGAAATTCTAATAAACAAAAAAACAAAATATAGGTCAGCGTAGCCACATAAATCGCCACCAAACCATAAGCCAAAATTGTCATCTTTCTTGTCAATGAATAATTGACAATTAATAATTAATAATTTTGGAGTGAATTATTCATTATTAATTGTTCATTATTAATTCAAAAATTAAATTAATTTAAAAATCGTCCAAAGTATTTTATAGCCTGCTAATATCGTGCCGCGTATCGTGCCGGAGACTTTGGATATCCCAATTCTTCGGCGATAAGTCACGGGAACTTCGGTGCATTTCAAGCCCATTTTTGCTGCTCGAACTTGCATTTCTACCGTCCAGCCAAAGTCTTCGTCTTTCATTTGCATTGCCAATAAACGCTCCCAATGTACCGCTCGAAATGGGCCTAAATCGGTAAATTCGTAGCTATAAAAGAGTTTAATGAGATTCGTAGCCAACCAATTGCCAAAAATCTGCTGCGGTTGCATTGCTCCATTTTCCATATTGCCTAGCGCACGCGAACCGATAACCATATCCATTCCTTCTTCTAGTATTGGACGTACCAAATTCGGCAATTCATCGGGATGGTCGGAATAGTCGCCATCAATAAATACGACGATATCGGGCTGTGTTGCTTTGGGTTTCGCTTCTATGTAGCGCATCCCTTTCAAGCAAGCAATCCCGTAGCCTTTTTGCATTTCAGTAAGAACTGTCGCACCGCCAGCTTCTGCTACAGCTATGGTATTATCGGTGCTTGCATTATTGCACACGATGATTTCACGCACCCAATCCTTCGGGATGTCTGCTAGGACTTTTCCTATAGACTGTTCCTCATTATAAGCAGGAATAATAACATCAATGACGACCGTTGACTTTTTCAATAGGCTTTATTTGTTATTGAAATGAAATGTCGCACAAATGTAGGATAAAAAGCAGGATTCATTTGGTCTTGTAGAAAACATATCAATGAGGATTTTTTTTAAACGGCTAATACTTTCCCAAATACAAATTGATAATTCATACAGACAATAGCTACCACAGGTGGCGAGCTAGAAATGAAATAAATTGATATAGCGATACTATTCTGTTTCCAGAGCAATTTTTTCCAAAAGTACAAGATTCCTAATGCGATTAGTAGCAATAACGACAACAGAAATCCCATTAATAAATTCGCTAAGTTTTCATCATATGGTAAATCTCCTGCTTCTATTAAGAATACCCATATCAGGATGCAGCATAGGACTAGTATGTATGAGATTATTTTGCCATAATTGGGTGGCTGAGATTCTTTGAAATCTATATGGTCTAGTATGTTTTGTTGCATTTATGGCTTGAATAAAAGATATATTTCCGCATCGGAACTTTTAATTGCAGAGCATATTCAAAGTTGTTATAGAATTTTTCAGATTCAATTACAAATCATGGATATAAATGGACAAATATGGGGCGAACAAAAAATTACCACTACGAGCATGTTGGGAGCAATTAACTCGACTTCCTAACTAGCTCCTCTTGCTACTAAGCATTCCTCAATAATGGTACGAATTTGTTCCATTTTGAAAGGTTTACTAATAAATTCTTGCATCCCGACAGCGAAGCACTCTTCTTTTACCTCTTTCTGCACATTAGCAGTAAGGGCAACAATCATCGGTTGCTTTTCAAGATCTGTATTTTGTCGTATTATTTTAGTTGCCTCCACTCCACTCATGATAGGCATGTTCAAATCCATAAAGATCAAATCAAAAGCAAATTCTTGCATACTTTGTACCGCTTCTACTCCATTTTCTGCTATCCTTGGATTGTAGTTCATTTTTAGTAGGACGGTGCGGAGTAACATTTGGTTGAATTTGTTGTCTTCTACAATAAGAATATCAATGGCTCTATCTATTTTAATAAGATGATTTTTAGGTGATAAACTAGGAAGTAATTCCACTGTAGGCACTATGCGTAGCACTCCGCTTTTTTGTGTTGAAGAAGTAATTTCTGGCACCTCTTTTGTGGTAATAGTAAAGTTAAAATTTGAACCCACCCCTGGTTCACTATCCACACTTATTTTGCCCCCAAGCAATTCCACTAAACGCATAGAAATAGCAAGCCCTAAGCCTGTGCCTCCATATTTTCTAGTCATCGAGGCATCCCCTTGCGTAAAAGCATTGAACAGTATATTAAGTTTATTCTGTGGAATTCCGATGCCTGTATCTAGTACCTCAAAATGGAGTGTCATGGGTTCATCTAGGTCGGTTATTACACGCTTAACATTAATCGTGACTCCTCCACTAGATGTGAATTTGATAGCGTTATTTACTAGATTAACTACTATTTGCCGAAGGCGTGTACTATCGCTTAGGATAGAGGTAGGTACGCAATCAGAAATATTAAGCTGAAGGTGCAGTTTTTTTTCCTGTATGTCTTTTGCAAAAAAGTGAACAATATTTTCCAAAAAAGGCTTCAGATGAAAGCTCGTATTGTCTAGTTCTAGCTTTCCAGATTCTATCTTAGTGAAATCTAAAATATCATTGATGATACTCAAAAGACTATCCCCACTTTTTTGCATTACATCAAGATATTCTAGTTGTTCTTTTCCTAGTGAGGTACTTTCCAACAGTTCGAGCATTCCTAAAATACCATTCATTGGTGTTCGGATTTCGTGGCTCATAGTAGCAAGAAAAGCAGTTTTTGCATTATTTGCGCGCTCTGCTTGGCTGCGGCTTTCTTCTGCCGCTTGTTGTGCTTTTTCCGCTGCTTTTCGGGCTTGTTGCTCGGCATGTGTTTTGTCTTCTAGGGCTTGAGTACGCTGCTGTACTAAAATCTCAAGATTATCTTTTTCTCGCTCAATAAGATAAGTGCGATACTTAAAGAAAGAATAAAGAAGCAACAAAGCGGCTAATATTATTGAAAGAATGAACATGCTAGTTTTCCAAAATGGTGCTTTTACTAAAATCTTCAACCGGGTAGGTTCACTAATAAATTCATCATTTATCTGTACTCCTACCTCAAAGGTATATTCTCCTGCGGGCAACCTGCCATACGATTCATTAATTTGTCTTCGAGTGTGATGCCAATCTTCTTCCAAACCAAACATTCTATAAGAGTAGGTATAAGGTGTAGAGTAGACATGGTCAAGTAAAGCGAAGCCAATACCAATATTTAAATGCTCGGTAGAGAGTGTAATTTCCTCCGTAGCACTTATGTTTTGTTCTAAGATTGGTTTGCCAAGATACTTGTCCTTTTCATTGACAGTTACAGGTCTTCCTGCTATTTTCAGCTCTGTAATAAGGACTTTTTCATTTAAAACGACATCTTGAATTAACTCGCCATCAAAGGCGATGTACCCATTGTGTCCTCCAAAATAAATAAGATCATCCTCATCTTCATACGCTCCCATATAATAGATGCGATTTGGGATACCATCTTCATCGCTAAAAGAACAAAATTCATCCGTTTGAGCATCGTAACTAAACAAACCTTGTAGAGTAGCAATCCATACCTTACCCGTTCTGTCACATTCCAAGCCTTGCACCTGAGCATTGAGGTTTTTAGCTAATTTTTCATGCGTGATAAGTTGATTATTTGTGATATTATAATGCATCACTCCTCTCCCTGAACCAATCCATATATCATTTTCATGTCTTGCTACTGAAGTCAAATCTCGTTGCAATATGTTTAGACTATCTTGCACAAGGGCTTGAAGCGATTTGAAATTATTTGGTCCAATATTGTCCAGCGATATGATATTCAAGCCGCCACCAAGAGTTGCTATATAGAGGGTTCTATTCTCATCTTCTAGGATTTCTATTACCGTATTATCGAGCAAAGCTCCTGATTCTGCTGATCCTTTTTCAAAAAAACGATGTTCGCCCTTAACGCGATCAAATTTCGCCAATCCGCTATTTGTACCTATCCATAATTCTCCATCCGAATCTTCAAAAATATCTCTAATATGATTTAGTGCATTTGGATTGTTAGGAAACTTTAACGGATGTTGGACAATTCCTCTTTTTTTAGAATAGCTATATAAACCCGTGTACGCGCCTATCCAAAGAACACCATCTGTAGTTTTGTGTAAGCTACTAACATTATTAAAAATCATATCGTCACCTAATGGATGATAAGCATTATCATCATAAGTGAAAACACCATAATGAGGTGTCCCAATATACAAACGTCCATCCTTATCTTTGTAAAAAGAGCTAATAGTAATCGGGCTATCCTCTTCTTCTACCATGATAGTCTCTCGATGAAAACGTTTTCGGAAAGGCACGTATTTCCCCAAGCCATTCATAGTAGCCAACCATATTACACCTTTATTATCCTGATAAATTTCCCATATACAGTTGCCTGGTATCGTAGTATTATCTTTTTCATCGACGGTAAATATTTGAACGTTGAGTGTTTCAAAGGAGCGTTCTATACTTTCTAAGCTACTAAAATCAATCCTAGAAGGGTCAAAAACACCAAGTCCATCTGTAGACCCCACCCATATATAGCCATTATCATCCTCTCCGATAGAGAATAACATATTTCCTGGTAAAGGATAGTTAGGTATTGTTTTATTTTTAAAAATAGCAAATTGAAAATCGTTTTCCTCATAAGCACTCAAGTCCCCTTCTGCTGGAGGAAGTACAAGATTGATTCCCCCTTCAAAGACCGAAAGCCACATCCGTTTTTCAGAGTCAATAAGTATCTGGGAAACAAAATTATTATTAATCCAA
>CALGLY010000598.1 GCA_937959095.1 uncultured Saprospiraceae bacterium | reverse complement strand
CTTACTATAGCGGCTACGGATTTAGAAACTTCCATCACTACAGAAATTGAAGTAATGTCCGATTCGGATGGAATGGTCGCTATTCCTGCTAAAATTTTGCTAGAAACGCTAAAAGCACTCCCTCAACAGCCAATCACTTTTGCTGTAAATGACGAAAATTTCAGTATTGAAATCACTTCAGCTTATGGTAAATATCGTTTGGCAGGGGAGAATGGAGAAGATTATCCACGCATTCCCGAAGCAGAAGAAGTAGAGAGTATAGGTGTACAATCTCCTGTATTGATGCAAGCCATCACGAAAACCTTATTTGCTACTAGCAATGATGAACTGCGTCCTGCTATGACAGGAGTGTTTTTTCAAATCAATAATGGTCGCTTGATTTGTGTCGCCACAGATGCACACAAATTGGTAAAATATAGCTTCCACGAAATCGCATCTAGTGTAGAGGAATCCTTTATTGTACCTAAGAAAGCGTTGAATTTATTGAAAACTGCCTTACCAGCAGGAGATGAAGTGCAACTTTCATTCAATAAGGCGAATGCATTTTTCAAGTTTGGAAGCACCAATCTTGTTTGCCGCTTAGTGGATGCACGTTATCCAGACTATAATGCAGTTATTCCTGTCGATAATCCGAATTTACTAACCGTAAATAGAAAGGACTTACAAAGCTCTTTGAAGCGTATCGCGATTTATGCCAATAAGACTACAAATCAAGTAATTCTAAATATTACAGATACAAGTCTTACTATTTCGGCACAGGATTTAGATTTCTCGAATGAAGCGACGGAGCAACTCGCTTGTACCTACACAGGCGAACCTGTAACAATTGGTTTCAATGCGAAATTTCTGATAGAAATGCTTTCTGTCTTGGAGTCAGATGAGGTAAAATTGGAACTTTCTACACCTACCCGCGCAGGTATTTTATTGCCAGGTGATGAAGTAGATGGAGAAGAAATTCTAATGCTCGTAATGCCTGTAATGCTCAGCAACTAAAAGACGGTGGACGGTCGGCTTCGCCTTGACGGTCGTCCGTACGGACTTGATGGTGGACGGAATACACAAATTATGTATTTCTTCCGTCCACTGTCAAAATTGTCGAAGACAACTGCCCGTCAAGGCGAAGCCGACCGTCAAGTGAAGCGACCGTCTACCGTCGTCTTCTGTATTCATTTTCCAAACGGAAACCAATGTGGAGACCTGCCATCAATCGCCAAACATCAGCAAAGTCATCTCCTAATGCTTTATTCGTAAATAGATTGTCACCATCTACTTCTGGGGTATAGCGACCAGTAAGGAAAGGCGTAACTGTCAAGAAATCGGAGATACCTATATCCAGACCAACGCCTGCACTTACCGTAGCCAACCAATCTGCATTTTTACTTTCGTCGAGACGCGTTTCTACCCGATCAATACCAGGAGAGAGCATTACATAGAAGCCTTTTTTCAGAATATCGTTTTGTTTCGACCACACGGGACAATCACAATCGCTCCCAAAATCAAAAGGATAAATCCGAGTATCAAAATGTAAGCCTGCAAAGCTAGTTTGGAATACTAACAAATCTGTGAAAACGAAATCTTCTTCAATGTCATGCAGCGTTTCATGTTTGGAATAACTTAGGGTAGGAAAGAATTCTACGCGCTTCTTTTTCAAGCGAAACCAATAGTTAATTCCAAGATTATATCCACTTAGGAAAAGAGCGCGTTTGTTAGCAAAGAAATCATATTCTTCTTGATAGGTTGTTTGCCAGTCGGAGGCTTTGATGGTAGAAGCTGCCGCAGAAAACCCAATCTGTGCAGAAAGACTCAATGAACCGCTTAAGAATAAGCAGCATAGGATTGCTCGTGTTGTCATAGATTTGTGTTAAAATTATTAACTTTTTCTATAACGTGAAATTTTTTATTGGATTACATCAATTTTGAGTTTTAAGATATTTTGTTTTTTAGTAGGAAGATATCTCAAGACATATCCAATTAAATATGTCTTGAGACAAGAGTCAAATTTTTTAGCCTTCCAAGCCCAAAACCGCAGGATTCAATCCCATATTAGAGAAGCCACCATCATGGAAAAGATTTTGCATCGTCACCATACGGGTATGATCCGAAAATAGACTAATACAGTAATCTGCACAGCTATCGGTGGGGGCATTGCCTAGCGGAGACATTTTGTCGGCATACGTAAAGAATTCATGGAAGCCTTTGACTCCTTGCCCAGCTGTAGTCATGGTAGGCGATTGCGAAATAGTATTCACACGCACCTTGTTTCGAGTACCAAAATGATAACCAAAACTACGCGCAAAGGACTCTAAGAGCGCCTTCGATTCTGCCATTTCACCATAATCTGGAAAAGTACGTTGTGCTGCAATATAGGTTAATGCAAGGATAGAGCCGCCATCATTCATCGCGTCCATATTCCATAGTGTTTGCATTACTTTATGGAAAGAAATCGCAGAAATATCAAAGCTTTTCTGCATCCAATCATATTTGGTATTGGTGTATTCGCGTTTTTTGCGAA
>CALGLY010000597.1 GCA_937959095.1 uncultured Saprospiraceae bacterium | reverse complement strand
TGCCCGGTAGATTGTTGCGTCCCTGATCCAGAACGCGAAGAATCGGAAGAAGTCTTATTGGCGCGGAAAGCTAGGCTACACATCTAAGAATTATGAATGGATAATGGCGCTTGTTCATTATCCATTTTTTTTTATTCATGTGTTCCAAAAAAACGTTGTGCTGTCCCCAATAGTGCTTGCACTACGGCTACATCAGGCAAATAAGAGGCTTTTTTTTCCTCTTGCTCTATTTCTTCATATTGGAATACAGTAGGTGCTTCGATCATAGAAGAGGATGCCGTTGCTAAATAAGCCACAGAAAACATACTTGCTATAAGGAAAGCCGCTAATACAAACAACTGGGTACTTCTTTTTTTCATTCTTACCAGTATTCTTCAAAAAATATAAATCCTCTTTTGATTTTGCAAATGTCGAATTTATTTATCTGAACGTTTAGAAGGTTAATTTTTTATTAAAGGTAATATCTTTCAGATAGAATCACAACAGCTATCCACGAAAGTGCCTCTTTTTTCGATGAACACACTAAAAAAACACCCAAACGGGACTATTTGTTCTACTTTTTAAGCTTTTAATGTGAAGAAGATGTTACTATTTAGGAAAACTTACGTACCTATTTTAACAAAATTCCTAAGTAGTAAGTTTTTCTTGAACCAAATTTACAACACCAACCAATAATTCACCTTCAAGACCAAGGCTCTATTTTTCTTTCCGAAATTTTCAATTGCATAATTATCCGTGTACACTACATACAAATCTGACATAGGCGCGAAACGCCATTGGAAACGACTATTCAGATTGAAGTTATCCGCCTGTGTGTTGTATTGCAGAAAAGTCGTCCAAAATAAATTGCGGTTGAAGCTAATTTCGATGCGTGGGCTGAATGCCCAAAGCGTCGTAGAGCCATAAGGCGTTGGAAAATCGAGTTTGTTATATTCTATACGCATACCAAAATTGCCCCAAGGTTGGGTACGATAGGTCAAGCCAAGTCGTGCAGAAGTAAGGTTTCCATTATAGAAAGTACCTGTACCGATACGAATATCATATCGAAATAATTTGCGCCCATCCGAGTCATAATTGAGGCGCAATTGATTATACCCATAACGACCAATAGGTAAGGGTTCATCGCCTGTGAAGCTAAATGGAAAACGCAAGTCGGTTGCTGTATTTTCAAAACGAACACCAAATTGGCTACTATTTTTGAAGCGCATTTGATAACGTAACGAATTGGTATTCTCTACGAAACGTGCCTTGGGATCAAGGAAAAAAGTAGTTTCTGCATTGATAGAATGCTGATTAATATAGTCCGATGCTTCGGGAATAATGCGGAAAGTAAGCGGCAAAGAAAAGGAATGATAACCTAATCGAATCGTTGTATCTCGTACTGCATCATAATTGTTGAGTCGATTGATGAAGCCGACATCTGCAAAATAGTTCGTACCGACAAAGGCGTGTCTAAGGGATGTTGTAAATCGCTTACTAGAGTAGGCTGCGCCATTTTCAAAAAAATAGTTGTCTTTATCAATACCTTCTTTAAGCGAAGCGTGTGCGCCCGACCAAAACTCCACTGTACCATCCGAACTAAGGTAATTAAATTTCAAACTCGCATTGCGCCCATAATCTGTATTGCTCATTTCGCCTTGTTCAAACGCTTGCCGATTGATGAACATTGCTTGCAAACGAGAACGTTTCAGCACACGCTGATTGATAGATGCAGCCGTATAGTTTTGAGCAAATTGATTGTCCGTCGCGCGTGTCTGTACATTGAGTAAGCCCACACGTGTAGTGCCTGTAGCATTTCCTGTGAGGCGGGCACCGAAGGCAATAGGTACGGCATTTCCATCGCTATCCAAGCCAATACGCCTAGAAAAAAAGGGCTGCACGCCACGAAACCCCATTTGGGTAAATACATCACTATTTTCTATAAAGAAATTGCGTTGCTCTGGCAAAAAGATACTGAAGCGTGTGAGGTTCGTCACTTGCTGATCGACTTCTACTTGTGAGAAATCTGGATTTACGGTAAGGTCTAAATTGAGAGAAGGACTCAAAGCTATCTTAGCATCACCACCTATATTGAAGCTATTATCGGCGGTTTCATTGGCTTCAAAATCTTGAAAAGAAGAAGCATTCGCATAAGGAATGAAGGTCATGTTGCCATTGGTACGCTTCGGTGCATCATCCCATTCTAGTCGCCCTGTGTAGCCCATATCAATAAACCAAAACTGTAGCGGAACTTGCGCCCACACATCTTGGCGATTGTTCTTTTTATCATTCCTGAAAAAATTAATTCCCCAAGCATTGCGCCCTGCTTCATAGCGAAGACTTTTGAAAGGAATCGCCATTTCTGCCGTCCAGCGATCTTCGTATATTTTAGCTTCTACTGCCCAGCGATTATTCCATTCATCATTATAATGTTCTGACCCAGTGCCGCCGCCTAGTAGCACTTCCGTCTGTACGCCATAAGGGTTGGTGCAAAACATAAAACCCGAACTTGCTGCATTCAAAGGATCGAGCACTACTCCGAAACCATCGCCGCCCCAAAATTCGTCGCGTTTTAGAGTCGGAATAATATGGTTGGTACTATCATAACAAACGGCTGCTACATAGAGAAAATCATCATCATAACTCAAGCGCATTTCGGTACGAAGAACAGCCTTTATATCATCGCGAGGTGTTTTTTGCCAGAAATCTGTAGCAACATCAGCAACTTTCCAAGTTGCTTCTTCTACTATGCCATCTAGTTTTATTTCATCCGTTGCTCGAACGATTTTGAGTTGGTACTTATGCTGATTTTCGCGTTCATCTACTTGCGCGAAGGCTAAAATTATAAACAGAAAGACAAAGAAGAATGTAAAGCTGTATTTCACAACCGTAAGTTTAAAAGCAATGAATTTGAATATAATGAGGATATTATGCCGTTACTCCAGCTTCTTTCGACAATAAATCCATATCGCGAATAAGCAAGCGACGACGATTGAAAGTCAAAATTTCTTTAGATCTGAGTTCGTTTAATACGGTAGTTACGGTTTGGCGGGAGGTGGCTGTCAGATTAGCGATTTCTTGGTGCGTCATAAAGCGACGCACGACCATTTCATAACCGACGCGCTGTCCTTTTTTATCTGCTAGACTTTTCAGAAATTCTACTATACGCGTGCGCGAATCTTTGAATACTAGTGATTCTAAGCGGCGTTCCATTTCTAGTTTACGCGAGCCCATCACATTCATCAAGTACATTAATAAATCGCTACGTTCTCGGACTAGTGCTTTCATTTCATCTTTGGTAATTATACAAGTAGAAGTAGCCTCTAGTGCAATAGCAAAATCGCGCCGTTTACCTTCTCCAAGAATCGCTAATTCACCAAATACTTCGCCTTTTGATAGAATTGCTTTTGTAATTTCTTTACCCGAATCACCATACGCGCCTATCTTCACCTGCCCTTCATTGATAAAGTAAATCTTATCAGCATGTTCCTCTGGCATATAAATGTACTCCCCTTTCTTGAAGGTACGATGCACCTGAGAATCTTTAGCATGTTCCATTTTAGTGGGACAAAATACATTTGTAACATCAATATTTTCCAAATACCAAAAGGACTGATTTTCTGCCATTGCTGTATTAATTTCTGAACTACTTGAATGTGTTTATTTTTACTATTTACTTTTTTGGTAAGGATAGAACAAGCCAAAAGAGGATTTGTTCCCCGTTTTCTGTCAGTAGAATTATTAACTATTGGATGAAATACGCTAAAAATAAAGCAGAAAGGCATCAAAAGAGACATTTGACCGTTTTTACAACTTATTTGAAGCTATTTTTTACAAAAAAAGGAGAGATTGCTAGGCTAAAAGCTAGTAATCTCTCCTTTTTTATTGCGTAGTAGTTAGTCAAGCTAATAGTCTCATTAGGGGCAACCACACGAAAGCCCACGTTTTGTAAAGTCGTTAAATTGTTGGATTGTGAAACTGATTTGGAGCAAAATCAACTTCACAACTCAGCAACTCCACAAATTTGATCTACTAGTCCTTCGATTTATACAACTCCTCTTCTTCCACCACTTCTATTTTCATGCCCTCTTTTAGCTTTCGAGAAATCATATTGTATGGACCAGTCACTACTTT
>CALGLY010000596.1 GCA_937959095.1 uncultured Saprospiraceae bacterium | reverse complement strand
TCTATCGTAGTGCTTTCTGCCACATGCGACATTTGATTTCCTTTATTTCGGAATTTCAATGGAATAAAAGTCTGGAAACCACCTGTTTTGTCCTGTAGCTTTCTCAATTCTTCTAGGTGATGTACGCGGTGATTGAATTCTTCGATATGTCCATAGAGCATCGTCGCATTGGAGCGCATACCGAGTTCGTGCCAAATTTCGTGAATTCTTAACCACTCGTCGCCGCTACATTTACCACCTGCTATTTGGTCGCGTATCTCTGGGTGGAAAATTTCCGCACCGCCACCTGGCATCGAGTCGAGTCCTGCTTCTTTCATCAAACGCATTCCTTCTTCATAGCTCACTTTCCCTTTCTTAAAAATATAGTGATACTCTACCGGCGTGAGGGCTTTCACATGCAAGTCGGGACGATGTTTTTTTATAGCTTGAAATAAGTCGCTATAAAATTTCAAATCATATTGCGGCAATACGCCCCCCACGATATGAACTTCGGTCACAGGCTTATCGTCGTACTTTTTGACTATTTCTAGGATGTCTTCCATCGAATATTCCCAGCCTTCTTCGCGCTTTTTTATTAGACGCGAATAGGAACAAAACGTACAGGTATAAAGGCATACATTGGTCGGCTCGACATGGAAATTGCGATTGAAATAGGTGTTACTTCCGTGCTTTTTTTCTCGAATATAATTCGCCAACGCGCCTAAATACGCTAGTTCGCCTTCCTCAAAAAGTAACAGTCCTTCGGCTTCGCTAATGCGTTCGCCTTGCTGCACTTTTTCTGCTATTTGCTTCAATGCAGGTGCAAGGGTTTTGTCTAGTAAAATTGTATTGATGGATGGTGTTGCCATGAAACTCGTATTTGCTAGAGAAATATCTAATGTAGATTTTTACATTTATTACCTCTACAGATTCAAAAGTATAACAAACTTTCGGAACTTTCAGTTTTAATTGAAAATAAATTTTTTCACCTAAGTATCCTTAAATTCGACGAAAGTATGCAACTTATAGATTAAATGAAATGTATAAGCAGATACTTTCCTGTCTGTTTTTCGTCAAAAAGTCAAAATAAATGTTATAATGACTATATAAACCATAAAAGCAAATTTTCATCATTAGTCTTTATTTTAATAGTATTAGGATTTTTACTGAATAAAGCCTACTAATTTCAAATTATGTCTAATCAGATATTCGATATTTTAAAGCAAACGCTCTCTAATCAAGTAATGGAGCAATTGCATTCTCAAATTGGAAGCCCAAATAAACAGAAAACCTCTTTTGCTGCCAATTCTATCATCAATACTTTAATTGGTGCATTGTCAAATAATGCAAACAACCCACAACAAGAACGCCAAATAGATCAGGTACTAGATCGAGACCAAGGAAATGGTAGTGGCATATTGGATAATTTGTTAGGTATACTTACAGGACAAGTTGAGGGAAATAATCGTGCGAATGATGGCTTGGGTATCTTGATGCACTTGCTAGGTGGTCGCTCAAGAGAAGCGGTAGACATGGTGAGTAAAATGAGTGGCTTGGATAGAAACAAAGTTTCCCGCTTGATGATTATGCTTGCACCTGTGGTATTAGCGGCAGTAGCAAAAGCAAAAAATCAAAATGCGAGTGCGCCAAGACAACAACAGCGGGTGCAAAATGGTGGCTTGAGTGATTTGCTACGTAATACGGTACAAGATCAAGCTAGAAATCAAAATAATCCGACGATGGATTTGGTAAAGAAATTCCTAGATAAAGACGGCGATGGTAAAGTGAAGGAAGAGGTTACTCAAATTGGAATGAAGATACTTAGCAATCTTCTAGGTAGAAGATAGGAACTGTCTATTCGGTGATTTGTTTACCTGTTTATTTGATTGATAATTCATCCGCTTGATTAGAAGCCGAAGATTTTGTAAATCTTCGGCTTCTGTATTCTAGAGAATAAAAGATAAAACTTTGACGGGTGTTATGTCTCATAAATATCTATAAAGAACATCCACCAGAAAAACCACCTGCATTAAAAGTGGTGTTGGTAGAACCTTTCTTATTGCCCTTGATCGCTTCAAGTGTAAGATTATTCACGCCATTTCGCTTTGGGCTGCAATATTCAAATAAATAATAACTATTCGCATCATCACTTACACGGCGCGCGATACGCTCGAAGGTCTCAATCAGCTTTTCTGTATTGGAAGCAAATTCAAAGCTATTCACGCCTATTTTGCTTAACACATCTTCATCTATCTCGCTGCCCAAACCAATTGTGTAGAAGGTCATGCGCTCTTTTGCAGCCTCTACGCCTTCATATGCTTGTTCGCGCGTATGTCGGGCTGCTTGATCCGTTCCATCTGTAAAAACAACCATAGAAGCCGCAGTAATACGGTCATCATTTTCATAAAGTGCCTCCTGCACCACGTCTATTCCTTTTATCACGGCACCAAATAAATCGGTTGAATTATCGCTACTAATATCAGGGGTAATAGCATCAATAGCGGTGCTTAACGCAAGGCGATTTCCTAAGAAATCGGTGAGTTTGTGCAAGCGGTTTTCACCATCGAACCAATGCACGGAAATCTTTATGGATTGGTCATTGTTTTCAGGAATAATAGCGCGGACAAATTGCTTAGATGCTTCCTTGAGTTGCGGTAAATTATTATTCGTCACACTACCACTCAAATCAAGAATAAGCAAGGTATTATAGGCAAATAATTGGGCGCGTGGAGCAATCTGACGTGCGCCTTCATCCGATGAAATCAAGCGGGCATCATCGTCGTTTCGTCCTTTTTCAAAGATGCTAAAATCACTATCGAGCAAGCCCGCTACAGGTGTGCCATCCTTTTCTTGTACTTTAAAAAATACGGAAACTTTGGCGGGCGGGGTCGTATATTCATTTTGAATAAGGAGTTCCAAACCATCGGTTCGAATCACCATTGGGTCATCCTCTTTATCTTTATTGCAAGCTCCAAATAATAATCCAACAAACAGGCAAATTCCTATAAGATGTGTTTTCATAATGATAGACTTTAAGTAATTGAAAGTGGAATAGGATAATAGAAAAGACTCCATTAATTCATTCCTTCGATAACGAGAAGGAGTACAGACGGATTGCAATAGTTGCACCTAGGAAAGGTGAAAATATTGTTAAAGATTACTTAAGAAATTGAATTATTGATTTTAGTTTTTCAACTAGTGCTTTGTCAAGTATGAAATAGCGGGTAGCTTGCGGGTGTTTTTTCGCTAATCCTGTCTGCCGACAGGCAGGCAAGGCGCAAAATTTGGAACATAACGGATTATGAAGCCGAATTTTGTAACGAAGAGTAGCGGAAAAAGACCGACCAATGATTACCCCTCATTTCATACTTGACAAAGCACTAGTCCTTGGGTTGTGTTCTTAAATGTATGATGACTTATGGTTATTGTATTGGACAAAAATGTGAAATAGTCGCCGCTACGGTGCTGACGCTTTTGGTGATTCTGGTGTTGTATTTGATGATGGGGAGGAAGAAGGATTGGCCATAAAAGCCAAAGTTACTTGATTATACCCTAAAAGTAACAAAAAAATGAA
>CALGLY010000595.1 GCA_937959095.1 uncultured Saprospiraceae bacterium | reverse complement strand
CTTTCATAAATAGTAAGAATATTTCCACAATAGTTAATGTCAGGAATCGCCTGCAAGTCCGCATCCGTATAGCAAGCGATGAATACGAAATTCAAGGCTGGATTATTGGCAAAAGTAGATACATATTGGGCAATGTAGCCCCCTTTTGATGTTCCGACAACCGTGATTTTATTGGGAGCAACACCATTTTGGATTAAACTATCAATCTGTTGAACGATTCCTTCAGCATAGACACTTGCATTGACATTGCCGTTTCTTTGTTCACTAATCACCTTGAAATTTGCCTTTTCAAAAGCGGCTAGTATTTCGGCATATTCTACTTTTCCATAGCTAGGGTGCGCTTCTTCTAAACTATGTGTTTCTAGAAAACGATTATGCAGAAAAAAGAGATACGTTTGCTCTTCTTCTGCAGCACAAGACAGCAATAGAAAGGAGTAAGTAATCCAAACTATTCTTGAAAGATTCATGTGTTTTTTTTATTTCAATAGCAATTCCATCTGAATATTACTGCGTTCATAGGGCGATTCGTAGCCTTCTATTTCTTGAAATCCAAGTTTTCGATAGAGCGCGATGGCTGGGGCTAAGATGGTATTACTTTCCAGAAAAAGACGGCTTGCTCCTACGGCTTTGGCTTGGTCTATAATGGCTTTTGCTAGTTGCTTTCCCACGCCTTTTCCTTGCATACTAGACGAAACTGCCATTTTTGCCAATTCATAATCATAGCCTTCATCCTGCATTTTGATGAGCGCGCACACGCCTACTGCTTCTCCTTCATGCAGCGCGAAAAGGATATAACCACCTTTATCTAAAATATAGCTTTCAGGATAATCGAGGGATTTATAGTCAGCTTCCTCCATTTTGAAGTATTGGCGTATCCATGCTTCATTGAGTGTCTTGAATGCGCTGCGGTATTGACTTTCGTAGGGAATTATTTGAATGTTATGAATAGGTGTTGTCATCGTTCATTCTATTTTTTCTACAAACACTATTGCTCTTATATTTGGTTTCTTTTTTTGCTTAAAAATCGCATTTTAACAGTCAAAAAAAAGAAAACCTTAAGTCTTTCTACCTGCAAAAATATAGTTTAACGCCACTTTAATATACTCCCACTTGTTTACTGTAAGTTAGTAGCTTAGGTTTGTCTCAGAACACGGAACATAAGTACTCGGACATATTTAATTTTTAATCAAAAAACAAATCAGACAATGAAACAACTATGGATGATATTACTGGTATTGCCACTACTCTTTACTGCTTGTGGCGATGATGAGTGCCCCGATGATCCCTTGCAACATGATGGCGCAAATGTAACTGGCCCAATTTTGCCAGCAGGTATACATGAATTCGCCGTGCGATTCGCCGATAATGAACTTTGTGGACATCTTGGAAAATCGCTAAGTGATGTTCGTTTCTTTATTGGAGATACTCCTAGCATACTAGAATTAGTCATATATGGAGAAGGTACAGAAACCACTCCTGGGGGCGAATTGTATAGTGCAAATCTTACTAATGCTTTCGTGCTACAAGATTGGACGAATCATATTATCAATGAACCTATCGAAATTACAGGCGAAGATATTTGGATTGCGTTGCGCGTTTCACTGTCTGGCACGCAGGCTTCGGTTGGTTGTGATGGCGGGCCAAACCAAACAGACGGCGATTGGTTGCTTCGTGCTAACGATGGACAATGGATACCTTTCCGTGAACGCAGTCCAGGGGAAAGTGTAAATTGGAATATTCGAGGCTTTGCGAATTAAACAGTCCGACAAAACATTTAGCTTTTTGGATTTTTTTAGTTAAATATCCAAAAAGCTAAATGTCTAAATACCCTCACTCACTGCATTTCTCCTATGATTTATCCTGCGGAATCAACCAAATACTTACTTACAGAAAAAAAATACCGCAATCGTTTCCGAAATTCTTGACTTTTCTTTTCCTTTATGTGGTCATTGCTAAAATTCCTCAGACTTTATTACAATTTGCTGTGACGGTACTACTATAATACCTTCTCAATGGATAGGAGCTGCACCTAACACCTTATGTGCGTATATGATTTAAGGAGTAATGGAATGAGATAGCTATTTTTTCCAAAAAGGATGAGGTAGTAGTTTTGAAACTACAAAATTAATCTTACTATGAGATTTCTTGATGCATTGACAACAAGCAGTAGCATTGCTTGTATCTGCCTATTTGTGGCAAGCACTTCTAGCTTGCTTGCACAACACGCTCAACCTATGCTGGTGAGCTATACCGACCAACAAGAAGGGAATTCCACTACTTGGATTGCAGAAGTAGATGCCAATACGGATTTAGATTTTATCAATTTCCACGCTGAGATGATAGAAAATGCCGTAGAATTGTTTTGGGAAACACCTACCGAAGAAAAAGTATCTGGCTACGAAGTCCAACGGTCTATAAATGGAAATGAGTACACGCGCATTGCTTGGATGGATGCTATCGGTAATAGCAATCGAGGTGGTGCTTATTTGCACCTAGATGAGCAAAACTTCTTAAGCGAAATGCTTTATTATCGCATCAAATCAATGGGAACGGATGGACGCTTTGAATATTCTGCTGTGCAAATTGTCGATGTAAAAGCAACGCAACTCAACATTAAGCTTTCTTCATCTTTTAATGTAAAACCCAATATTATCAGCTTAGATCGTCGAGAACTAGATACGACTAAACGACTTGTATTATTGAATTCAAAAGGACAACTCGTAACCTATTCAGGTGTTTATGACCGAGATACGCAACTCAATCTGGATAATGTGCCTAGTGGTGTTTATTTTGTGCAGATTCCTTTATTGGATGATGAGATACGGATAGAAAAAGTCGTGAAAGAATAAAGAAAACTATAAAAATAAAAGGCTCTTCCAGAACGGAATAATAACAATAAAAAAGGCGATAAGCATCTATTGCCTATCACCTTTTCTGTCTTCTATTTTTTTTTGCTTAAAATAGATCTATTCCTCTTCTTTATTTTCTGCCGTTTCTTCCAAAGCAAGTACCACAATCCCTAGAGGTGGTAACGTCATAAAGACCGAATATGGTCGCCCATGCCAGGGCTTTTCAGTAGCTTCTAGCATTTCAGAATAGTCCATTCCACTACCACCATAGGCTTTGTCATCACTATTGATAACTTGCTTCCAAGTACCAGCAGCAGGACATCCCATTTGGAAATTCTGATGCGGAGCAGGCGTAAAATTACAAACGACTAACACACTCCCTTCTTCTCCATTTCGTACATAAGAAAGCACACTATTTCTGCCATCTCCATGTTCTACCCACTCAAAACCCTCTGGCGAAAATTGCTTATCGAAAAGGGCTGGCGTATTTTTATAGAAATGATTCAGATCGCGCACCCACTGCTGCACGCCCTTATGATAGGGACGTTCCAATTGTTCCCAACGCAAGCCCGTAGCGTGACTCCATTCGCTTGTTTGCCCAAATTCGCCCCCCATAAAGAAGAGCTTCGAGCCAGGGTGCGTATACATATAACCGAATAGTAAGCGTAAATTGGCGAACCGTTGCCATTCATCGCCTGGCATACGACCGAGCAGCGAGCCTTTGCCATGTACCACTTCATCGTGAGAAAGAGGTAACATGAATTTTTCAGAAAAAGCATATACGATACTAAAGGTTATTTCATTGTGATGAAACCGCCGATAGATAGGACTGCGCTTGAAGTAGCCTAGCGTATCGTGCATCCACCCCATCATCCACTTCTGATCGAAGCCTAAGCCGCCACTGTGTACAGGCTGCGAAACCCCCGGCCAAGCCGTCGATTCTTCTGCAATAGTGATGGTATCTGGATATTCTTTATGTACAACTTCGTTGAATTCTTTCAGGAGGCTGATAGCTTCTAGGTTTTCACGGCCACCGTATTCATTCGGTATCCATTCGCCTTCATTTCTAGAATAATCCAGATAAAGCATAGAAGCCACCGCATCTACCCGCAAGCCATCCGCATGATATTGATCGAGCCAAAAAACGGCATTTGAAATCAAGAAATTACGGACTTCATTTCTTCCATAATTAAAAATAGCACTCTTCCAGTCGGGGTGAAAGCCCTTGCGTGGGTCGGCATGCTCATAGAGGTGCGTACCATCAAACTGTGCTATCGCAAAACCATCGGTAGGAAAATGCGAAGGCACCCAGTCCAAAATGACTCCGATACCTGCTTGGTGGCATTTATCCACTAAATAAGCGAAATCTTCTGGTTTTCCGTAGCGACTAGTAGGCGCGAAGTAGCTCGTCACTTGATAGCCCCAAGAAGGATAATAAGGATGTTCCATCACAGGCATCATCTCGATGTGTGTGAAACCCATATCTGCTACGTACTTCACCAATTCATCGGCAAGTTGCCGATAAGAGAGCGAAGCAGACCCATTCCCAAATTTTTTCCAAGACCCCAAATGCACTTCATAGACCGAGTAAGGCTTTGCTTGCTGTGCTTGTGCTTTGCGTTGCGTCATCCAATCCGCATCTTGCCACTCATAGTCGAGTTCCCAAGTAATGGAAGCCCGTGCTGGCGGCACTTCTGCAAAGCGTGCATAAGGATCAGCTTTTGCAAGTTCTTGCCCGTAGTGCGTCTGGATGTGATACTGATATAATTCACCGCGTTCCACTCCAGGAATAAACCCTTCCCAAATCCCAGATGCATCCCAACGTGGCGAAAGCGGATTAGCATTTTTATTCCATTTATTGAAATTGCCAATTACGCCTACTCCTCGGGCGTTGGGTGCCCATACTGCAAAATATGTTCCTTTTTTGCCATCCACTTCTATGGTGTGGCTACCCATTTTTTCGTAAATCCGAAAATGCTTTCCTGCTTTGAATAAATTAATATCAAAGTCCGTGAAAAGGGTGTGTCCTATTGTTTTATTCATGCAATACTAGTTGCTTATTAGCAATTGTTAACGTTATGGATTTCTTGCTACAATAATATATTGGTCTTCTAGGGTCGTATCATCTGTTTCCGTT
>CALGLY010000594.1 GCA_937959095.1 uncultured Saprospiraceae bacterium | reverse complement strand
GACTAGACTCTTGCATTTACACAAACCAATTTAAACAGCAAAAAATTATGAGACAAAGCATTCAATGGAACAGTAAAGCACTCTTATTTAGCTTACCCTTCTTAATGATTTTATCTCTAATTGCGCTCACACAAACTGCCTTTTTTCAGCAACAAACGGTTACTTTATCCAATGCTATTTTATTGGACTTGTTGGTGACCGTTCCTTTTATTTACTTCCTAATTATTCGCAAGCGTGAAGTGCCTAAAATCACAGTAGTCTCACTCTTCATAGTAGGCATAATTATAGCAAGCTTTATTTTACCTGCCGAGCATCAATTTTGGCTAGATAAAGTAAAAGCGATTGCTTTACCGATTGCAGAGCTAGCGATTCTATCCTTTGTATTGCTAAAAACCTATACGGTGGCACGCAATTTTAAACAACAAAAAAATACAAGTGCGGACTTCTATACCGCTGTGCGTGCAGCTTGCAAAGAGGTATTACCTCCGCGCCTAAGCACCGTGGCATCTACAGAAGTGGCTATGATTTATTATTCGCTTTTTGCTTGGAAAAAACGTCCCTTAGCTCCCAATGAATATTCCTATCACCTAAAGAGTGGAACGCCTGTATTGCTCTTGGCTTTTATCTTCATTATTCTCGTCGAAGTTTTTGTACTGCACATCATTGTACAGCAATGGAGTCATCTTGCTGCTTGGATTTTGACAGTACTTAGTGTCTATACGGGCTTACAGGTATTTGCTTTGGTGCGTTCCATTATCAAGCGACCTATGGTGCTAAATGTAGAAAAAGGCGAATTGACCTTGCGCTTTGGATTTTTCAGTGAAAGCACGATTAAGCTAGATAATATTACGGCTATAGAATTAACTACAAGTCCACTTCCGGAGGATAAAAGCATCGTGCCACTATCGCCTATTCCTGACTTGACTCCGCACAATGTCGTATTGCATCTGAAAGAAGCCGTACAAATAGAACAGCTTTATGGCATGAGTAAAAACGGACAGGCAATCGCTTTTTATGTGGATGAAAAAGCAGTTTTTGTGGAACGTGTGAAAGACTTATTCGTTGGATAAAATAGATTAAAAAGGTAACGCAAGTGTTATTAGATACCGTGAAAATATTGCATTTTTGCGGAGCAAGCAAATAAAAAGTTCATCTGAATCAAAAATATAAGATTAAGACCTATGGCTGAAGTGATTAAAATGCCTCGAATGAGTGATACGATGACGGAGGGAAATATTGTGGCGTGGCACAAATCGGAAGGGGATGTTATAGAACCTGGCGATTTATTGGCAGAGATAGAAACGGATAAAGCGACGATGGACTTCGAGAGTCTGCATGAAGGCGTGTTGCTGCATATTGCGATACGCGAAGGCGCAGTACCTATAGATGCTGTGATTGCAGTGATAGGCGAAGAAGGAGACGACTGGAAAGCCGTCTTAGCTGCTGATGCAAGTAGTGCTAATGGAGAATCTTCCAATAATGCAAGCGCGGAAGTAGCTGCGGAAGCTGCACCTGTGGCTGTGGCGAGTGCGCCTGTAGAGACGCATTCGGATAGTCGAATTTTGGCATCGCCTTTGGCGAAGAGTATGGCAAAAGAAGCAGGTATTGATCTAAGTGCCGTAAAAGGATCTGGCACAGATGGTCGTATCGTGAAGCGAGATATAGAAGCACATCTATCAACAGGTGCGACAGCTAAACCAACTCCTGCACCTGCTGTGGCTACATCGACAGTCAATGTTGCAGCAAGTCCAGCTAAATCTGCACCAGCAACTCCAGCACCGAAAGCTGCACCTGCGCCAGCAGTCGTACCATTTTCTTTTGCAGGTGGTGGCGGAACTAGCTATGAAGAAGTGCCTGTATCGCAAATGCGAAAAGTAATTGCTCGACGCTTAGGAGAAAGCAAGTTTTCTGCACCGCATTTCTACCTCACGATAGAGATAGATATGGCGAATGCGATGAAATTGCGAAAGCAACTGAACGCAGTAGCACCAGTGAAACTATCGTTCAATGATTTGGTCGTGAAAGGAGCAGCCGTAGCCTTACGTCAGCACCCAGCGATCAATTCTTCTTGGATGGGCGATGTGATTCGAGTAAATAAAGAAGTAAATGTAGGCGTAGCGGTAGCAGTAGACGATGGTCTGCTAGTACCCGTGATCCGTCATGCAGATATTAAGACACTTTCTCAAATCAATACGGAAGTGAAGGAAATGGCTGGGCGTGCGCGCATTAAGCGATTGCAACCCGATGAAATGTCAGGCAATACCTTTACGATTTCCAATTTAGGAATGTTCGGAATCGAGGAATTTACCGCGATTATCAATCCGCCAGATGCTTGCATTATGGCAGTAGGTGGTATTATGGCAAAACCTGTAGTGAAGGATGGCGAGATCGTAGTAGGACAGCGTATGAAAGTAACGCTTTCTTGCGATCATAGAGTAGTGGATGGTGCATCAGGTGCGAAATTCCTGAATACTTTTAGAGAAATACTAGAAGATCCGATTCGGATTTTGGTGTAAGCATTATAAAAGAGGGCTATGTAGAAATATCGTACTTGTACATAGTCGCTCTTCTATTTTATTAATGTTCTATAACTATTTGTGTGTAAAATTCGCCGCTAATATCATTGAAAATATCAATTTCTCCTCGCGCATCTTTTATTTTTCCATCAAATTCAAAACCTATTCGATAACGATCCTTATTTTCGCTTTCTTCTAACAATTCTAAAGCAACAAGTTGAAGAGTATTGTTTGAAGCTGATGTATTATTACTCATATTTAATCTTATAGGTATTCCACCTCCTTGTAGCCCATTAAATAGTTACACATATAATATTAAGGTTTAGATCAAAAGCTCTTATATTACTGCTATTCTTGACTGGTAAAATATTTTTATACACGAAAGTCGTGTTGAAAAAGAATGACAGAATATTTTGGAAATATTACTTTGATGTAAAGTTTTCTGAATTTTTAGTAATGAGTAAATATGTTTTTTTCTCAAAAATACAAGAATTAGATCTAGCAACGGGTTGATGTACTAGATACATTTAATATATTATAGACACTGTTTCCTTTCCTTTCTGAATATCAAATCTTGTTTCTATCTTGTGATACTAAACTAGACTCTCCCAATACTGATATTGATAACTATTGGTTTCAGGAAAGTCTAGACAAAAGAGATGTCAAGAAGTTTTCTCACTGATTCTTGGCATCTGATTTCGAATTTTAATTGATTAAATGGACATCAAGAAACGGACAGAACAAGCGCAAACAATACTTAAGTATTTGCTCGTTTTGTTGGTTATAGCATTCATTAGTGTGTTATTTCCGAACAATGTGCGCTTTAAGTACCAATTTGAACAAGGCAATACATGGGGATATGATGATCTCTACGCGCCTTTTGATATTCCTATAAAAAAATCAGACTCCGAAATGCGTTCCGAGCGTACCGAACGCGATTCTGAATTTTCTCCTTATTACGAACTCAATCAAAATGCACTCCAAGAGCAAGAAACTGCTTTCTTGAAGGCATTCAATACGGAATTAGAAACTGCTCAAGCAGGCACGATATTTGTAGATGTCGTGAAGAAACCCAATTCCTATATTAAACAAGGCAATAAATTACTGCAACAAATTTATGAGAAGGGCATTCTTCAACTCGCGCCCGAACATGAAGGGAAAGGCAATGAATTCGCGCTAAATGTCGTGCGTGGAAGTACTACCCAAACTCAAACGCTCGGTAATTTACAAGACCTAAACGCGGCCAAAAACATACTCGGCAATCCATCTGCCTATGGGAATTTAACCGAACCAGAATTTTTATTCCCTATTTTAGAATCCATTATTAAACCTAATATTACCTATAGCAAAACGCTTACCAATCGCTTTCGAGATGAATATTTCGATTCCATTCCTTCTACTAAAGGTGTAGTGCAGAAGGGAGAACGAATTGTGAGTAAAGGCGCAGCCATCACCGACGATATTTATGAAAAACTCGTTTCTTATCGAGGAAAATATGAAAAGGAAGTAACTAAAGATCGTTCAGGCTATTGGGTATTAGGGGGCTATTTCCTATTAACTGCCTTAATTGTCGGCGTATTTTTGTTTTATATCCAACGCTATCATCCTACTTACTTTGAGTCCTTCAATAAGTTTGTATTTATCTTAATGTGGTTGGCGATTTATGGCTATTTGGTCTACTTAGTCGAGAATGCCAATGTGATGAGTGCGTATATTATTCCGTTCTGTATCGTCCCTATCGTGATTAAGCATTTTGGAAATAGTCAGTTAGCCTTATTTACACATATCATTGTCGTATTGATAGCGAGCTTTTTGTCGTCGCTTGGCTATGAGTTTACCTTTATGCAAATTATTGTAGGTATCGTAGCAATTTTAGGAACAGTCGATTCTCGGAATATGAGCGAGTTTTTCCGTTCTATTTTGTTTATCTTTTTGGCTTATACAGCTACCTTCATTGGGCTTTCCTTAATTCAAGAAGGCAATATTTTTAGTATTGATACGCAGATTTTTGCTTGGTTATTTCTGAATGTTGTCCTCACCTTACTTGCCTATCCGCTAGTGCCTATTTTGGAACGCTTATTTGGATTTACTTCTACTAATTCTTTGATAGAATTATCGGATATGAATCGTCCATTGCTCAAGGAACTATCCTTGAAAGCACCAGGGACACTACAACATTCTTTGCAAGTAGCGAATCTTTGTGAAGCAGCAGCTACCGAGATAGGTGCGGATGCCCTATTGGTAAAAGCAGCGGCACTTTATCACGATATTGGAAAAACAGCAAATCCTTTATATTATATTGAAAACCAAAAAGGCGAAAACCCACACGATGAATTATCTACCTTGGATAGTGCAAAAATGATTATCGCGCACGTGACAGAAGGCGTGAAATTGGCTAAAAAAGCACGTTTGCCGCGTATCATTATAGATTTCATAGAAACGCATCATGGCACTACGCGCGTAGAATATTTTTATCGAACCTACATGAAGGAAAACCCAGATAAGGAGTTCGATGAAAGCATCTTTCGCTATCCTGGCCCGCGTCCTACTACCAAAGAGCAAACCATTATGATGGTTGCCGATTCCATAGAGGCAGCTTGCAAAAGTCTGAAAAATCCGACAGGTCAAGATATTGACGGAATGGTAGATAAAGTCATAAATGGAAAAATTACAACAGGACAATTAGAAGAGTCCGAATTGACCTTCGATGAGTTGGAGCGTTGCCGGACTTGCTGGAAATCGTTATTACGCAATATCCATCATGTGCGCGTGGAATACCCAGAGGATAAGAAAGAAGAGGGGGAATTGAAAATTAAAAATTAAAAATGGAGAATTAAGGAGTAGTTCATTTCTACTCCTTAATTCTCCATTCGTCTGCCGTCAAGTCCGTACGGACGACCATCAAGGCGAACCCGCCCGTCAAGCTTGCCTGCCGAGAGGCTGGCGAAGTCACCCGTCCTAAGCACTTTGTCCACCATCAATAGGCAAAGCCATTCCAGTTACAAAGCTCGATCCTTCATCGCAGAGCCAAGCAATGGCATTTACAATATCACTCACTTCACCAAAGCGACGCACAGGAATGGTTTGAAGTAGCATTTTATCAATGCCTTCTTTGGATTGGAACAGTAAATCGAGTAGTGGAGTAGTAGTGAAGACTGGGCAAACCGCATTTACCCGAATACCGCGCTTAGCGTATTCCAAAGCCGCCGTTTTGGTCATTCCTATCACAGCATGTTTGCTGGCAGTATAGGGCAATTGATTCGGTAAGCCGCGTAATCCTGCCATAGAGGAAATATTCACAATGCAGCCACTTCCTTGCTTTTCCATCTGTGTCAAAGCTTCTTTCATGCAATAGAAAACGCCAGTTTGATTAACGGCTATTACCAAATCCCAATCCTTTAAATCTTGCTTGGCTGTTTTTACCGTCGGGCCACCTAGTCCTGCATTATTGATAGCTATATCCAAGCTTCCGAATTCTTTTACAGCACCTTGCATTAGGGCTTGTACTTCTTCGTAGTTAGCTACGTTAGCAGCGATAAAGATAGCTTTGCCGCCTTCTGCTTCTATTCGCCGAACCGTTTCTTTTCCATTTTTCTTATTAATATCCGAAACGACCACTTTCGCGCCTTCTTTCGCAAAATGCAAGGCTGCACCGCGTCCAATACCTGAACCTGAACCCGTGATTACTACTACTTTATCTTTAAATTGCATTGATTTATTTTTTCTGAAAGAAGCAGGCAAATATTTTCTTACCCCATTTCCGCTACTCGAATCATCTTATCTTCCAATTCATGCACTAGCTCGGTGAAACGTGCTTCGCGCTTGGTTGCTCTAGTACGATTGAATGGAAGATCTATCTTCAAATGCTCTACGATTTGGGAAGGCGCAGATTTCATAATATAAACATCATCTCCTAAGTAGACTGCTTCTGTAATGTCATGCGTCACGAAGACGATTGTCGGATGAAATTTCAGCCACAAACTAGTGAGCAAGTCTTGCATTTGCAAGCGTGTATTAATATCCAATGCCCCGAAAGGCTCATCCATGAGCAGAATTTCAGGATTGGCGAGTAGGCTTCTTGCTATAGCTACGCGTTGCAGTTGCCCGCCCGAAAGCGTGGGATATTGGGCGTATTTATGTTCATGTCCTGCCAAGCCCACCATTTCTATCATCTCCATAGCTTTATCTTGGCGTTCATTCTTAGTCAGTCCTTTGTAGCGCAGGGCTAAAGCGACATTTTCCAGTACCGTCATCCATGGCAAGGAAGAATAACGTTGAAACACCACACTCACCCGATTCGAATCTCCAACGGCTTGATTATTGATTTTTACTTCCCCAGCCGTAGGTTGTTGTAGTCCTGCCATATAACGCAAGACTGTCGATTTTCCGCAACCCGACATGCCCATTAAGACCACAAATTGCCCTTGGTCGGGTTTGTTTTCTACTAGGAATTCTAAATCCTTAATGATGTAGTTTTTGCCACCATCATAACTCTGGTCGATTCCTTTTAGTGATATTATATTCGCTTGATCCGTATCTGTGAATAATGCCATGTCAACGTTTTAATAAAGTCCCACACCAATAAATTAGTGGGCTGAAATGAAAATATAATGGTTATTTCAGCCCACCGACTTATAGGGTACTAAGAATATAACATTCCTGCCGTCTACCGTCGAGCGAAGCGACCATCAAGGCGCAGCCGTCCGTCCACCGTTTATTTTATATGCTGTGCTTTGATTTCTTCAAAGCTTGGTAATTTATTATGATGCCATTTATCTACGATTGCGCCATCTTTCCAAAGCACTACGCCTGGATTGGAGCGAATAATGGTCTTCAATAAAATATCATCTGCAAGGTGGAATGGATAGTCGCTTCCTATTACTTCCTTGAATTTTTTAATCTTACTTGGTGGCGTGTATTTTGTCACACTATACACTTTGATCCCTTCTTTTTCTGCTGCCGCTACTACAGGATTTACCACCTCTGTCCATCGCTTTTTATACTTGTCCGTCCATGTATAAGTAGCTTCTTCTACAGGGACTTCTTTCACTTCTACTAAGCGACGTATCAATTCGGTCGTGTCTAGTACTGCAAGGGTATCAATCGCATAGGTAGAATCTCTTCGGATGCTTCTGACAGGCACACCTTCTTGTGCTTGTAAATCTACGGCTACTATCATAAAAGCATAGCCTTCTCCTTGCAAAATATCCTCTGTTATTTCATACCCCTCTGTACCATGCTCCACTGCGAACTCGCTAATTTTTGTAGGTTCAATGCTAGGTTTAGTACGAATTTGTTCAAATTCCCACTGCTCCTTCGGATATTTTTTATACTCCTTCCCGTAGTCTGCCATTGCAATTTCTACTTGCTCGCCTGTTTCTTTGTTTGTTACGGTATAGCCTGTTACTTGCACATTGCTCATTGCTTCTTCTTCTACAGCTCGTTGTGCCGCCACATCTGTACCAGCTTTGAATGGACGGAAATCAGCATGTGGCAAATCCCAAACATAATTACTCAAGCAGTAAATCAATAAACCTACGATAGAGGCGATAGGTAGCAAGGTACGCAAACTAGGCGAAAAGAGTTGATGAAATTGCTTGTTCGCTAACAAGAAAATGATAGCAGGAATCATCAAGAAGACATCTTTGAAAAAGGAGACCTTAGGTTTCAATTTCAAGAAATCCCCAAAGCAACCACAATCGGTTACTTTCATATTGGTTTCCACGTATTTACCCCATTTTCCAAACTCAAAGAAATTTACATCATTCGGCACGTAGCCCGTAAGATACGTAAAGCCTGTGAGTGCGGTAAAAAAGGCAACTAATAGGAAAAATGCCCAACTCGTAAGTTTAGGCCAAGTCCCTAAAATAAGCATCAATCCTAAGACAATTTCAAAAACAATCATAAAGACCGAAAAGCCTACGGCATATTCCGATAATGCAGGAAACAAAGGCGCAATAAAAGACATCGCTGTGCCTTCAAACGTAGATTGAAACTCTCCGAAATACTGCTCCATTTTGTAGGCAGTTCCCAAGGGATCTACGGCTTTCACCCAACCCGAAAACAGGAATAAAGCCCCAGTAAAATTCTGGAGATAAGAAATCAACCAGTTCTTTTGTTTCTTCAATACAAAGCCCACTATCAATGTAAGAATAAGGGCTGCTATTGCTACTCGTACTAACAGTATCGTAAGCGTCATGCTTAATTATGATTTTTACTTTTAGAAGTTGCTGTTTAAGGAATATGG
>CALGLY010000593.1 GCA_937959095.1 uncultured Saprospiraceae bacterium | reverse complement strand
CTGCATAGCGATTTTTTATTTAGTTCCAATGTAAAAGAAGATGTGCTTGCTTCTTTGCGAAATGACGAAGGTAATATTATCGCTACAGATAAAGGTATTACAGATATTGTGCTGCGAGAGCGTGGCTTGCATATCAATGGGCATCTTGGAAAGATATTTTCCCTTTCGGATAGAAATAAGCGTTCGGGTATTCGTTTTACAGTGGGCGCGGGTTTGCTACAGCATAAAGTCCGCATACAGGATGAGCCACAGCGATTTGTGCCACAGCTATCCACGGAATACAAAAAAGGTTATGATCGCTTGACGAATGGCTTAGCTTTATCGCAATTTTTGGGTTATCAAATTATGAGTCTAGATGGGCGATTGAATATTTATTTTGGAGTAGAATTCGTAGAAGCTTTCACAAAAAACCGTCGTTCCTTCGATTTTGATGCGATGATGCAAGATGATACCAAGCGTTTTGATATGCTATTGGGCTTAAAATTAAACTATTCATTGCCCTTCTACTTAGATAGTAGCCCTGAAGATATTATTTATTAGTATTGAACCATATAAGGCATATAAGGACATATAAAGTAAGTACTAGGATATAATTATTCTTGAAATTAAATAGACTTGTTTATAGATAAATTTCGACATATCGAATTTAAAATTTTCATTTTAATTATATCCTATTTTTTAAATGTCCTTATATGGCTTATCTCATCTTATCGTAATTGAGACAACTTTATACGCTTGGCGTTCATTTATTTTACTGGCTAATTCGACTTGCTGCTTGGTTCAATCCTAAAGCAAAAGCTTGGGTAACTGGAAGAAAGCAACTCTTTCCTCAACTAGAGCGTGCTATCCAATCGCCTATTGATGTGTGGATTCATTGCGCGTCCTTAGGCGAATTTGAGCAAGGAAGACCACTCATAGAAGCCCTCCGAAAACGTTATCCTGAAAAGCAATTGTTGCTTACTTTTTTTTCGCCTTCGGGTTATGAAATCAGGAAGGCATACAAAGAAGTGAATCATGTTTTTTACTTGCCAATGGACACGCCCAAGCAAGTCCAACGCTTTTTAAATGTCGTGCAGCCCCGATTGGTTATTTTTGTGAAATATGAGTTTTGGCAAAATTATCTCTACGCGCTTCAAGATAGAACTATTCCTACGGTATTGATTTCTGCTATTTTCCATAAAAAACAACCTTTCTTTCAATGGTACGCGCCGCTTTTTCGTCCTGTTTTGGATTGTTTCACACAGCTATTCGTACAGAATGAACGCTCTGCAAAATTGCTAGAAGAAATCGGTATTAGTTCTTTCCAAATTGCAGGAGATACGCGTGTGGATAGAGTGCTTGCTATTGCTAAAACAGCAGAACAATTTCCAATCATTGAGCAATTTCAAGAAAGCAAGCCTACGCTTATAGCAGGTAGCACTTGGCCGCCTGATGAAGCTATCCTAACGAATTATATCAATGCAAATAAAACAAAGGATTGGAAATACATATTTGCACCTCACGATATTTCAGAAAGCCATATTACACAACTTATCGAACGTTTTGAAGTGCCTGTATTACGCTATACCGAAATAGAGCAAGGAACAGATATAACCAACTCGAAAGTTCTAATTGTAGACACTATCGGAATGCTTTCACAGTTATATCAATATGGAAAAATCGCTTATATAGGTGGTGGATTTGGTGCGGGTATTCATAATACTTTAGAACCTATCGCTTTTGGTTTGCCTGTTCTTTTTGGGCCAAAGTATACCAAATTTGAAGAGGCTATTCAATTAGTAGAACACGATGGTGGATTTGTCATTGAAACTCAAAAAGATTTTGAAGCACAGTTTCAGGTTTTACAAACAGTTAATAATTATAAAAAAGCCTCCAATGCAACAAGTAGGTATATCAGGGAGAATAAAGGCGCGACAAAACAGATTTTAAATTATTTGAAGTCTATCCTGTAAAATCATTTTCAATTCTCCATTTTTAATCCATACGGACAGGTTTCTCAATTCACTTTAGTCGCTCTTGTCATTTCACGTTTCCCTGGTGGGCCTTGCAAGCCTTCTATTTCAAAACCAACGCTTTTCATGGTACGCTTCACGACTCCTTTCGCACAATAGGTTACAAGTACACCGCCTTTTAGTAAGGCATCATACATTTTTTGAAAAAGCTCAACTTCCCAAAGTTCAGGCTGTGCATCTGGTGCGAAGGTATCGTAATAAATAATATCGAATTGTGGACTAAAATCAAGGTCTTCAAAACGTTGGAGCAGTTTCAATAATTCAAAATTTTCATTGATTTTGATTGGTATATTCCAAGGAGTAGTGTGGAAAATGTCGAAGGCTTTGCGGTCTTCTTGGAGTTGTTCTGCATAGTTTAGGTTCTTCCATTGTGCTTGTGTAAGAGGATAGGCTTCCACAGCAGTGTAATGAATATGAAGGTTATGTTTTTGTGCTTCTAAATAGGTCATATAAGCATTCAAGCCTGTGCCAAAGCCCATTTCTAGCACATGAAGTTCTTTCTTTTCTACTGCCTTAAATCGCAAAGCAGCATCTATAAAGACGTGTTGGGTTTCCTGTATTGCGCCATACTTGGAGTGATAACTTACCCCAAATTGTTCTGCGAAAATAGAGTGTGAGCCATCTTGGGTCTCAAATATCCTCAAATCGTTCATTGCTATTAATATCTGCTTTACCTCTAAGACAATAAATGGGGTTTATTTGTTTAGTTTAACGCTCATAAATAGCCTAAAATTCATCACCATAGCAATCTCGTAAGTCTTCTACCGTAATATCAAAGCCATCTGCATCATAAGTACATATTCCATTTCGGATAAGCAAAATTTGTGGAGATTGATGCGGATTCTGAAAAACATCAGCGACTTCTTGCGCCAGTTTTTTATAAATATGTATATCTATAAGGTAAGGAATAATTTCTTTTTCTGTGAAGTCCCAATCTGATTCTAGACGGATTTTTGCAAATTTACAAACAGAACAATCAGGGCTAAATTTAAATATGGCACAGGGGGTCTTAGCAGAAAGTGTACTAATTTCACTTAATTGCTCAGGCTTTCTTAGCAATCTCC
>CALGLY010000592.1 GCA_937959095.1 uncultured Saprospiraceae bacterium | reverse complement strand
ATGACTTTTCGTTCGCCCTACACTCTTTTTTCGTTCCTGATATTATTTAAGCATAATTAGTAAGTGATAAATAAGTAACTATTTTGATCAAGGCTATTTTTTTCATCAGTTAAGTGAAAAATATAAGCGTCAATGGTTGATTATTTTAGGGCTACTACTTAAACAATACACTAGTCACTAAAGCTATGAAGTTGAAACTACTATTTAGCATGCTGCTATTATGCAGCAGCTTTATACCGCTATATGCCACCTTTGTGGTCAATTCCAATGCCGACACACCAGATGCGATTATAGGTGATGGCTTATGCTCGGATGCTGGTGGACAATGTACCCTACGTGCCGCCATACAAGAAGCTAATAGTGCAGGAGTAAATTGTACTATTACATTTAGCCTTGGTGTAGCTACTATGATTACTCTTACAAGTGCGCTCCCCACTATTACTACCGATATAGTTATTACTGATCCTTTGATGAGTGTCATTATTGATGGGGCAACTATGTTCAATATATTTACTGTGATGGGGACAGATGCCACCTTCAATGGTCTAATACTACAAAATGGAGGAGGTTTTGTGAGTGGTACAGCCATTAGTAATCAAGATGGTACAGTACGACTTACGAATTCTATGCTTTCAGGTAATATGACAGGTAGTTTTGGAGGTGCTATTTATAATACATCAGGTGGTACATTTGAAATTGGGAAAAGTACAATAACAGCTAATACGAGCACTGGTTTTTTAGGTGCAGGTGGTATCTTGAACAGTGGCACAATGACAATCACAGAGAGCACTATTAGCGATAATGTGGCGGGGCCGAGAGGAGGAGGTATCTATAATGATGGTACACTAACACTTATTTCTAGCACAGTAAGTGGTAATTCAATATCTCCATCTACAGCTACCGATCCTAGTGGTGGTGGCATTTATGGTGGTGCAAGCTCCATGACTACTATAATTAATTCAACCCTAAGTGGAAATACAGCAGGTGAAGGGGCAGGCGGTGGTATTGGGAGCACAGGAGCTGTTGTGCTTGATAATGCTACCATTGTTAATAATGCAGCTAATACAGGAGGTGGCGTGGATGTGAGAGGTGGTGATATAGATATGACTAGTACCATTATAGCAAATAGTATTGCTTCGGGAGGAGTTATTCAAGACTTACTGGTGAATGCAGCAACCGGCTTCGGTACAAACAGCAATAATCTTGTAGAAACTTGTAGTTCTGCCTTAAGTTGTCCTACTTTTTCGGTAACAGCAGACCCGCAGCTTAAAGCTTTAGCAGATAATGGTGGTTGCACAGAAACGCATTTACCTTGCATTGGTAGTCCTGTAGTAGATGCTGGTGAATCAGGCACTTCTGGTTCAACTGACCAAAGGGGATTGGGCGCGCCAATAGATGCACTTAATATTCCAAATGCAAGTGATGCAAACGATATTGGATCCGTGGAAGCGCAAGAAAATGAATTACCCGTTGAATTAATTGACTTTCAAACACGATTGACTAATGAAGGTGGGGTACTAACTTGGCGCACAGCCTCTGAGCTAAATAATAGTGGATTCGAAGTGCAGCATAGCAAAGATGGTTTAAATTGGAAACAACTCGCTTTTGTTAAAGGAAGTGGCACTACCCTCGAAGAGCAAGCTTATAAGTGGCTAGATAGCAATATAGAATATGGGCAAAACTATTATCGCCTAAAGCAAATAGATTACGACGGACAATTTTCTTTTTCTTTAATTAGAACTATTTATTTTGATAAGGATGTAGACCTAGAGTTTACGCTCTATCCGAATCCTGCTAAAGAACAAGTGTTTTTCCAATTTTCAGAAAAGGATTGGTCAGAAGATTACTGCCTTTTTCAACTCTACGATGGACATGGAAGATTAGTGCGAAAATGGGTTCGATACGATAATAATGCACCTCTTAATTTAGATAATTTGCCGAGTGGGATTTATATTCTATCAGCTTATTATGGAAGGTTGCATTTCAAGGAGTTATTAGTGAAAGAATAAATAGCTAGCCTAAAATTGTGCTATTTATTTTTGGTAATTGCCTAAGACTTCAAGTACAAGTATCAATAGATTAATTTTTGATACTTGTACTTGATATGCTTAGCCTTTAGTTTTGTTATTGTCTAACGGACTAAAGTGGAGTTTATATGTCAAAGCCTATTTTTTGCTTGCTGCATCCGACTCTTCAAATTCTTTTCCATTCCAAAGTCCTAGCCATTCACAATTTTTACCAACACGCTTATAGGAAGAATACCAACGCAATGCATCATCTTTATCTTCTCGGTGTATAGTAATCGTTGTATTGCCAGAATATACGTTGAAATAATACTTTCCTACGCCCATTGCAAACTTCTTTCTCATTCTCATAATTCGATAAGGTAGATTTTGTTATAGACGTCTACTTATTTTCATATAAGGAAGATAAAATTTTTATTTTTCCAACTTCCTATAGAATAGCTAATTAAGCTAGATGTCTACCTTTTTAAACAAAAAAATTAAACTTTAGTAATTGTCAAAAAATAAGTTATCCAAATCAGAAAATTATTCTTTGATAGTTACTTTTTTGTATAAAATATGATTTTGATATAAATACATTTTGAAGAGGTCTAAAATACCTATACAAAATGGTGATTTCCTTAAAATTTGTTAGTGTCTAATTTAGACTTGTATGTTGCCTAAAAGAATGGGATAGTGCTAGTAAGCCTTATTTGGTGTGCAAGCGATTTAGGTATATAGTAAGCAACGCCATTAAAATAGATTTAGTTCACAATTTTTATTCTTTTTTGTGGGATAATACATTAAAAATGTGAATTTTTCCAAAAAAAAGAATATTTTTGGCAATACATTCTAAACAAGTAACGTACAGTCAACTCCTTTTCAATCCAACTCTTCTTGTCTCTACCTTCACAGATTTCAATTTTCAGGCATATTTCTTTTAGAAAAAAATATAGTACAACGTTTTTTATATCAATATACTAACTACTAAGTTAGTCGATACAGTTATATATTGTGCTACTACATTGAGTTTTTTTTATCCAGAATACAAATTAAAATATTCAAAATATAAACATTCAAAGTAGTAAATTATTGCAATGGCATTAATTGTCTTGTTTTTTACTATTATTGAATTGAAATATAGCAATTTATAAAATATATTGCTATATAAAAATATAAATTCTGTATTTTATTTTAAATAGTTTTTAGGTTTATAATATGCTGATTATCAATATTGTTATCGTGTGAGGATTATAAAAAAAAAATACTATTTTATTCTTACTCAAGATTATTTGGCTTGCTAAGTGAATAAATTTCACGTAGAGCTTGCTTGGAAAAAATCCAAACATGCTCTAAGCAATTGCTTATTAAGCCAAGCATACACACCGCTGTAATTTTTAACCTTCCTTCTCTCTTTCTACATTTTTTTATTGGATTTTTTCAATTAAGGTATCAGGGAATGAATACATTATCCTAAACACTATCGAGTGGATGGGATTGTAATTTCCCTACTCCCTAAAGTAAAGAAATATGAGGTCTCTTTTACTTCTTGCAGCCATGCTATGCATGCAGGCTATTATTGCACAATCTAGTCTAAATATTGTTAGTGTTTTTGCTCCGGAAACGGTAACATTAGGCGATACCCCTCGGGTACACTTCAGTATAGAAACCACTGATGCCGTGCCTGCTATGGAGGCAGAACTTGTACTAGTGAGTGCCTATGAAGAATATAATACTACGATAGCTAGGTTTAATCTAGCCCAGATGACTCCTGGTACCCATGATTTTCACCGAGAATTCACGATACCAGAAGAGGTGCAAATTGGCGCGTATTCGCTTACACTACATATTGATTTATCGAGTTTAGATAATTTCACAGAACCTTACGCTCGCGGAACAAGAGTGATTGATTTACTATCGCCGCTGCAAGTTAAAGCAGTAAGTTGCCCTGGTTCATTTCCTAAGCCTAATGCTAGTATTCCTTATGAAGTTACCATACAGAATGTGAGTGAGCATACGATTGGCGCACAGCGTATAGGTTTATTTCAGGAGCAAAACCGAAGAGAAGAAGATTATCTTGACCCAAAATATGGCTATGTAGCAATCCCCGAACTTGGCCCGAATGAAGAAGCAACCGTAACGATAGATGCTTTCTTTTCTGAAAATTGGTTGCTTCCTGAAAATAATACTTTCGATGCAAGTTGGGGTTATTTTTACTTGTCGTTTCGAGAATTGGGCTATGTCAATAACTTCCCTGTCGATATTTATTGCCAAAGTTTTAGCAGCGATATTGCCATTGAAGTTACTTCAGATGAAACAACTTACAGCGATGATTTTATGATTGACTATACGGTTACAGTCACCAATAATGGCCCAGAAACCGCACATAATATCATAGCTGATTATGCTAAAACAGGAAACCCTTATGGCTATCTCGGCGATGTGGGTCGCCCCAGCACAGGTCGCTTATATTATGTAGGCGAATCGCCTTATCAACAGCGTTGGCACATTCCTACTTTGGAGTCTGGTGAAAGTGCGACTTTAGATGTGGAGTTTCGGATATTGAATACCGATGGCGAAATTTATCCTTTCGATGGTTCGCCTTTTCTAGTAGATGTGGCAGTTGCGAGCGGACATTTAGTGGATAATAATACTGCAAATAATCAAAATAGTCTATCCTTTAGTGAAGAGGGAACAGAAGCGGGGCAGGTAGATTTAGAACTTACATTGACAACAGAAGACCTTTCTTTAGGGCAGTCAGAGACGGGACATTTTTTCTTGAAAGTGAGCAATACGGGGGGGCAATCGGCTTCCAATGTAGGCATTGATTTTCCTTTTCATACGCGCGGAGTCGTGCAAGCAGGTGGCTCGGAAGTACTAGTGGAAAAAGGGGATTTCAATCCTGCTACAGGGATGTGGCGTAATATCAATCTTGCCCCAGGCGAAAGTGCGACCTTGATTATAGAACTTTATAATTTGAATATAGGAGAATGGATGCTTTTTGCAGAAATTGTCCGTAGTAATGAAACGGATATAGATTCGACTCCTAATAACTTTACGTGTTGCGAAGCGCAAGAAGATGATGAGGTTATTTTGCAAATGAATCATGTCGCACTCCCCGATCTTACCTTAAGAGATATTGCTATTCCTAATGGACTGCAAGCAGGGCAAAACACGAATTTTTCATTTACAATTCTAAATATTGGCGAAGTAACAGCCCAAGAAGAATTCATAACGCTGTTTTTTCTGTCCGATGATGCGGTGCTAAATAGTGGCGATTTGCGCTTAGGACGCATGGCCTCTGAAAAGCTTGAAATAGGAGATAATCTTCCTACTCTTATCAGCTTAGAATTGCCAGAAGCGAGTAGCGGCTCGTATTATCTACTTATGGTGGTAGATGCTTATGACCAACATGAAGAGTCGAATGAAGAGAATAATATTTTTAAATTTTTAATAGATATAGGGACGGTAGATTCAGGCGATGATGATGAAACGGATGGTGACGACGATACGACCGATGATGGCGATGGAGAGGATGATGACACCACAGGCGATGATAGTGGAGAGGATGATGAAACGGATGGCGACGACGATACGACCGATGATGGCGATGGAGAGGAGGATGACACCACAGGCGATGATAGTGGAGAGGA
>CALGLY010000591.1 GCA_937959095.1 uncultured Saprospiraceae bacterium | reverse complement strand
GCCTACTCGAATCATATCCCCTCTATTTTTACGCTGCGTGATGTTTTGTTGGTCAATTTTAGCAAGACGTTTTTTGAGTACCGAGATTTTATCCCGAATAATTCGTCTATCCGTTTCTATTTCTTGCTCACCAGGCCCACGCATCCCGATACCTCCACGTTGGCGTTCCAAGTGCGACCACAGCCCACGCAAGCGCGGTAAAAGGTACTGCATTTGTGCCAATTCGACTTGTGTTTTTGCTTGTGCGGTTTGTGCGCGTGCAGCAAAAATATCAAGAATTAGTGTAGAGCGATCAACGACTTTTATCTTCAATTCTTCCTCCAGAATAGAAACCTGTTTACCCGTCAAGTCATCATCAAATATAGCAAGTATCACTTCTTCATGGAACTCGATATAATCGACTATTTCTTGCAATTTTCCTTTTCCGACATAGGTTCTGCGGTCAGGTTGCGTTAGTTTTTGTAAAAAACGCTTCCTTGTCTTTGCACCAGCAGTGAGCGCTAAAAACTCCAATTCATCGAGATACTCTTCCGACTCTGCGGTTTCTTGTCCTTGCCGTTGCACACTTATCAATATCGCATGCTCTACTTCTTTCTTTAAGCCTTTCTTAGTATGCTCTTCTCCTATATTCCAATTTCCCATATATTCTTCAGTAGGTATGATTTTTTTAATATTTGTATATGGAACGCGGAGACGCAGAGGTTAAAAAAATCCTCTACAACTTTGTGCCTCTGCATTCTAAAAACAGCTTATTGGGTAAGTAAGTGACACTTACTTAAACATCTCAATTATCCATCTTCAATTAAATTTATCGCCGCGCAATCCATTCTACAGGATTTAGGCGGGTTTGGTCGCGCCAAATTTCGAAATGCAATATGCTTTTACTGCTTCCCAATTGTCCAATGACTTCGCCTTTATTAATTTTTTGATCTCTTTTCACCGCTACCTGCTCTAAATTGGCATAGACCGAATAAAAGTTTTCATGAGCAATAATGACCATATTTTTATTCCCTGGTACAAATTGCCGATGCGATACTTTGCCCGAAAAAATAGAGCGCACTTTGGTTTTACCCGCACACTTAATATCTATTCCATTATTCTGGGTCACTACCCCTTTATATTTTGGATGCTTATGTTTGCCAAAGCCTTTCACAATAGTGCCACTCGATACGGGCCAATTCAATTTTCCTTTAGAGGAAGCAAAATTAGCAGCCAAGTCTCCGAAATAAATCGGTGTACTTGCCGAAGCTGTTTCCTGTGTTTTTTGTTGGCGTTTCTTATTGCGTCGTACCTCTGCTAGTATAATACCCTCAATTGCCTTTTCTAGTTCCTCTTCGCGGTGTTTTTGTTGATCTAGTTCGTGAACTAAGGCAATTTCATCCGATTTTAAGCGTCTTACTAGTTTGTTTTTGCGACCTAGTTCGGAGTTGAGCAAGCTTTTTTG
Source organism: uncultured Saprospiraceae bacterium (assembly GCA_937959095.1). Taxonomy (GTDB): domain Bacteria; phylum Bacteroidota; class Bacteroidia; order Chitinophagales; family Saprospiraceae; genus JAAUTG01. The sequence continues at coordinate 3,148 of CALGLY010000591.1, read as the reverse complement.
CGATTTCTCGGCCTCAATAGCATCCCTTTTACTTATTTTATCCCGTTCCAATTTTTCTATTTTTTGGGCTAAAATAGCTTGAGTTTCTGCGATTAATTTTGCCTGTTTTTGTCGATAGGCTTCGTATTGTTTAATGTATCGCCAACGCTTCATGGCATCATTAAAACTATCGGAAGAAAGGATGAAAAGGAGCAAATTACCACTCATTTTTTCGCGGTAGGCGGCTTTCGCCATCTGTGCGTATTCCTCGCCTAGGCGATCCATGTCTTCATTCAAGGACTCGATAGCCGCATTGGAGCGTCGAATGTCCCGCTCTAGTACATTCAATTCACTAGATAAGGTATTGAGTAATTTTTGTCGAATTTTGATTTGTGATTGAAGCGCGAGAAACTCTTCTAGGACACTTGCTTTTTCTACTTTGGTTTGTTTCAGCTTTTTATCGGTTACTTCTATTTCTTTCAATAGTTTTTTGCGCTTACTCTCCAATTCATGCTGGCTTTGTGCTTGCCCTGCTACGGACAAGCACAACGCTAAACAAAGCATTGCGAATCTATATACAATGCTTTTATTCCATTCTAGTGTACTGTTTCGGTATCTCAAATCTTATAGTTGTCGGAACATTAATATCTACCTTTGAAAATTCCATTTGAATGCCAAGTTCTCCTGTGCTTGGGCTTTTCACATCTATTGTGCGAAAATAGGAAAATTTTTGACCATCTGCCAAAGCTTGATAGTCTTGGTAGCCATTCGTGAGGATTTGCTTCGCCGCAGTATCTTCAAAAATCATTTCCTTCAAGCGATAGTCTGCTGCTTGAATCACATAAGTACTATTGCGCCCTCCACCATCACTATCTAAACGTAAAACGTCTTCCTGCATTTCTAATTGCATATCCCCCGTTCCCAAAAAGATTGGATTCCCTAGCAGCATTGCTTGTAGTGTGCTGAAATTGGCAGGCAAATTGTATTGTTCCGCAATAAAAGATAAATCCTCTGCTGCGTATTTTCGATTGAGTTTATCGAGCAAAAATACCGAGTCCTTCGTGATGAGTGCGCGACCACCTTCGAAACCAAACTTGCGAACACTCATCCAAATCACGCTATCTTTCCGCATGCGCAACTCTGCCGTAGCATTCATTGCAGACGAACCATCGTTGAAACTCACTTTAGCTCGTCCTACTAACCATTCCGCATTCAGTTGATTTTTTATCAATCGCTTCTGTACATTCTCCGCATTCATTTTGGAGGAAGTAGTCTCTGTAGCAACTTTTTTTGTTTTGCAGCTCGTAGTAAGTAAAGCGATACTTACTATAAAGAAAAAATAATAGCTTAATTTCATTTTTATTATTTGTGTTGAATCTACCGTAATGTTATCTAGGAATAAAGGAATCGCCAAATATAGAAATTCCTTCAAACAACAAAACCTAGTTTCACTTGCGTTCTAAGGACGTGAAAATTGGAATATAGGGTCAAATACTATTTATTAAGACCTTCAATTCCCTAGCACTTGAACCATTTTTGAAAAAATAACGTCTAAAAAGAGAAAACATTTCTTCCTGAATAGTGGAGAAAAAGTAAATTTATAATTCCCACAGCCAAGCACCTGCCCGATAAGCGGAGCAGGCGGGTTTTGAGAAATCGTTTGAAATGAAGCACTCCTTTCTAAAAAGTGCTTGTCGAAATTATAAATTTATTTTTCCGTGTCCATAAAACACAATAAATTTCATGGAAAATTTTATTTTAGCGCACAAAATTTCAGCTTTTATGAAAAATCTTATTGTATTCCTGTTTTTGATAGTTGGTGTTGCCGTTGGGCAAGCACAAAATGCAACAACAGAAACCCAAGAATGGAACACTTCCTATGACCTCACGACGGAGCAGTTAGCTGAAGTAACGACTATTGTAGCACGCAAATACCGAAACTTAGCGGAGCTAGAAAGCCTTAAAGCACAAGATGCTTTACTATATAAGCGCAAGTACCAAGGCATCATGAAGCAGACCAAAGTACAAGTACGCCGCTTGATGAATACGGAACAAGTAGCCGCATTCGATGCGAAAGAAACAACGCGCAAAGCCACTATCCGAAGCGAAGCGAAGGCAATGATGGCAAGTGGCGCAAATAAAGAAGAAATCTCAAAACATTTAGAGCAATTAAATTATTAATATAGTAGATTAAATATTCCACTTATATAACATTCGTGGAGTTAAGTAGTAAAGCTTGATAGAAGCCGAACTACTTATCAATTTTCAACTTAAAATATAGCGACATAGATGGATCCCTTGAAGAGAAAGTTTCAAGAAAAAGCGTCGGCTTTAACAACAGAAATGAAGGCTATGCTAAAAGAGCATGGCAGTAAGAAAGTAGGCGAAGTAAGCCTAAAGCAAGTATTTGGCGGCGCACGTGGCGTGAAAATGATGGTATGGGAAACATCGGCATTAGACCCTATAGATGGCATCCGGTTTCGAGGTTACTCTATTCCTGAATTACGCGAAAAATTACCAAGAACCAATGGGAGTAAAGAACCAATGCCAGAGGGTTTATTTTGGTTGATGCTGGTGGATGAAATTCCTACAGCAGAACAGGTGAATTGGCTCTCGAAAGAATGGGCAAAGCGGGCGACTGTACCAGATGTAACCTTCAAAGTACTAGATGCGCTGCCTGATGATACGCACCCGATGACACAGTTCTCGATGGCGATTGTCTCTATGCAAGGCGAAAGTGTTTTTGCAAAACGCTATGCAGAAGGCATGAACAAGAAGGATTATTGGGATGCAGTTTATGAAGATGCAATGAACCTTATTGCACGCCTTCCGCGTGTGGCAGCCTATATTTATCGCAAATCCTATCACAATGGCGAGCATATTGCACCTGATCCTAGTTTAGATTGGGCAGCAAATTATGCACATATGTTAGGCATTGATAATCCTGATTTTCTAAACCTAATGCGTCTGTATACCACTATTCATGCAGATCATGAAGGGGGGAATGCTTCGGCGCATACGGTACACTTGGTGAACTCTACCTTGAGTGATCCTTATTTGTCTTTTGCTTCGGGTATGAATTCGTTGGCTGGCCCGCTACATGGTTTGGCGAATCAAGAAGTAATCAAGTGGGTTTTTGCGATGGTAGAAAAGCTTGGTACACGCACCC
>CALGLY010000590.1 GCA_937959095.1 uncultured Saprospiraceae bacterium | reverse complement strand
TTCTACATTAAGACTCTAGATGTGAGATATGGGATGTGAGACAAAACATCTCCGTAATATCAAATTTCCCTTCTCATTCTACATTGTAGTAACACAAAATGAGCAGAAACACTTGATTTTATCTCATCGTTTACTCATTTTTTGTCATTACTGCAATAGGCAACCTTTAGAGTCTTAAAGTAGAATTAATTAATTCTTCATTACTTAGAAAGTATTCGTAAACATGAACCGTCGCAATTTATTACTTTTTCTACTTTGGCCCTTCTCTATTATATATGGGTTCGGCATCACTTTACGCAACTTGTTTTATGAAACAGGAGTGCTAAAGAGTGTAGAATTCAATGTCCCAACGATTTCGGTAGGCAACCTTTCAGTAGGTGGTGCAGGTAAAACGCCTCATGTCGAATACTTAGTTCGACTACTACGAGACTATCTCGATGTGGCAACTTTGAGCCGAGGTTATCAGCGGAAATCGCGGGGTTTTCTAGTCGTACATCCACAAAACTCAGCCGATCAGGTAGGTGATGAACCACTACAATACAAACGCAAATACCCAGAAGTACTAGTGACCGTGGGCGAAAGTCGAACGTTTGCAGTGCCTGAAATCATGAAAAACCACCCCAATACACAAGTCATCTTGCTCGATGATGCCTTCCAGCATAGAGCCATAAAACCTGGCTTCAATATTTTACTAACGGAATTTAATTATCCATTCACCAGCGATTATTTGTTGCCCGCAGGTCGCCTTCGGGAATGGCGCGATGCCTATAAGCGCGCAGACATAGTTGTGGTTTCTAAATGTCCGAAAGACTTAGAAGCAGCAGATCGAGAAGCTTTTACAAAAAAAATAAAGCCCCTACCCCATCAAAAATTATATTTTTCCTACTACGATTATCTGAATCCCTACTATATTTTCAACTCGCGCTACACTGGCCCGATGCAGGAAGATTGGGATGTACTCCTGATTTGTGCTATTGCTCGCACAGAGTACCTACTCGATTATCTGCATGAGCGCGTCAATTCGGTAGTGTTGCAAGAATATGAAGATCATCATTACTTTAGTAAATTTGACTTGGGTAACCTGAAAGGCACTTTTGACCGAATGAAATCTTCTAAAAAAATCATCATCACTACCGAAAAAGATGCTATGCGCCTCGACTTACATCGTGCTTTTCTACTGGAACATCAATTGCCTGTATTTGTGTTACCAATTGAGGTATGTTTTCATTTCAATGAAGGAGCTGCGTTCAATCAGGATGTGCAGAACTTCTTATTGAATTTTAAGGCGTAGAACATCAAGCAATAGATAAATTTCCTAATTATAAAACCTTATCTTAATAGATTTGAAATCTAAATAAATTAGCATGTTTTCTCCAAAAAATTGAAGATGATATTAACTGGACCAACAACTCATATACTACATTACAAAAAACCGATTTTTAGTTGCTAAAACAACTTAGTTTTATCTATTACCAACTTATCCTGCCATAAAATGTCACGATACAATGTTTTTTTGTATTTTTTTTCATAAATTGCGCAGTATGTTAAAAAATACTACACACCAGCATAGTAGATTTTCCTGTCTTTAGAAGTAATAGATTAGTAATTTCATTAAGTAAAATTTAAGAAAGGAACTACTCCGCTTACCCATTATTTTATTCACACATTTTATCATTGCAAAACACGTTGAAGATGCGTATAAAAACTCTACTGCTATTGCTGTTTGCTTGTTGGCAATTCACAGCTCTTAATGCACAGCGCAACTGCTATGCTAATGAAGTACTTGACCGACAACTCGCTGATGATCCAAAAATGGAGGACAGAATGCAGCGTATTGAAAATTTCACAAGAAATTTTATTGAAAATAATCCTAATATTAACAATCGTGTTGCCGTAATTACCATCCCGATAGTTTTCCACGTTGTTTATAATACGAATACGGAAAATATTTCTGACGCTCAATTAATAAGCCAGCTACAAGTGTTAAATGACGATTTCAGACGCTTGAATTCAGATGCTTCTAATACACCATCTGATTTTGCTTGTTTAGCAGCAGATATAGAAATTGAATTTTGTTTAGCAGAAACAGACCCTGATGGCAATCCGAGCACAGGTATTACAAGGACACAAACTTCTGTAGCCAGTCATGGTACGAATGACTCTGTAAAATTTGATGCACAAGGTGGTAAAGATGCTTGGCCATCCTGCGATTATATGAACTTCTGGGTATGTAATATCGGAGGTGGTATATTGGGATATGCTCAATTTCCAGGTGGTGCAGCTGCAACAGATGGTATAGTAGGTGATTATCGTTATACAGGTACAATTGGAACAGCAACCGCTCCATTTAACCTAGGACGTACCGCTACGCACGAAGTAGGACACTGGCTGAACCTTCGTCACATTTGGGGCGATGGCAACTGTAATGCAGATGATTTTGTAACGGATACTCCGAATGCTGGTGGAGCAAACTATACAGGCGCACCATGTACTTATCCTGGTCCAAATACCTGTACAGATGCAAGCTTTGTAGGTTGTAACGGTACAATGGATTATGCTGATATGTTTCAAAATTATATGGACTATTCAGATGATGTCTGTATGAACCTATTCACGCTCGGTCAAAAAGCAAGAATGCTCGCATTATTTGAGCCAGGTGGCGCAAGAGAATGCTTATTAGGGAAAGATTTAATCAAATGTACACCGCCTGTAGCTTGTCCTCCTGCAATTACTGGAGTAGACTTTACAGACGAATACTGTCTTGATAGTCAAGATGGAACCATTACCGTAAATGCTATTTCTTCTGTAACCTTAGAATATTCCATCGATGGAGGTGCTTATCAAGCAAGTAATACCTTTACAGGCTTAACAGCAGGTACTTATACAGTAGAAGTACATGGTGTAGGAGAAAATAACAGTTGTGTAAGCTCTCAACAAGTAACAATTGGTGTTAGCACAGTAATTACACCAGCAGCCCCCGTAGCTGGAGCTACAATGGATTGCGGCGGTCCATCGCAACCTTTAACTGCTACTTGTTCGACTTGCGAATGCGTTTTCGATGCTGCTAGTATGATTGTCGAAGTGGAATTCTCTGGATCGCATTCTTATGTTTCTGATATGGCGTTTTTCTTACAAGGCCCTGACGGTACTATTATTCCATTAGGAGCACAAGGAAATGGCTGTAACAATGCAGGAAACGACTTCAATGGCTTAATATTCACCAATGGTGCTGGTGCTAATTATGATGTTTGTAGTTTAGGTAC
>CALGLY010000589.1 GCA_937959095.1 uncultured Saprospiraceae bacterium | reverse complement strand
TGCAAGTGCTTCTCTGCTGCTTTGGGTTTTCCTATCTCCAAAAGCAGATTGGCATGATTTACAAGTAAAGAAAGGAGTCGAGGACTATCTGATGGATAGAGTGCTTTCCGCATCTTTAATGCATCTTCAAATGCTTTGTATGCAGCTTCATAATTTCTTTTTAGAAGAAAATAATTTCCAATACTATTATAAATTTTAGCTAGATCATTATGTGGACTTTCTAGTAGGTCTTCACGGATATTTTTACAAGAATTCAAAAACTTCCAAGCGGCTAAAAATTCTTCTTGAAGAAGATAGCAATTTCCAAGATTATTGCAAGAATTAGCGACTTCGAGACTATGTTCACCAAAGTAATCACTTCTTAAACCAAGTATTTTGTGATGCAGATAAATTACCGAATCTAAACGCCCTAAATGCCGATATGCATTGGCTTTTAAATTCATAGCATCGTAGAGTAGGGGAGTGTCTTGGGTGCGTTGTGCTTGTATTTTTAGTTGTTCACTTAACGAAAGTACTTCGCTTGTTCGTCGCTGTCTCAATAATTTAAAGCCGTACTCAATAGAAAGGCTATCTCTAGCAGAAATAGGAATTGATAGGCATAAAGCCACCAAAATCCATGCGTATTTCAGCCATTCTTTTTGAAAGATGGGAATATTCCTTACTTTTCCAATAGTTTTGGGTACTTCATTCATAAAACCTACACTAATAACTGTATGGAACGAAACCTATACGATGAAAGACAATTGATAACTGCCATAAAAAGCGGCGATGACAAGCAGCAAAACGGGGCATTGCGTCAGCTTTATATGGATAAAGTTATCACGCTGAAAATTAAGGATTTTATTCAACATTATGGCACAAAACATGATGCAGATGACATAATGCAGGAAGGCATCTTGCTAATGCGGCGACTAATTCAAGAAGATAAGTTTAGTGGCAATAGCAAAGTACGTACCTTTTTGATAGGAATATGTCGGAACCTCATTCGGGGCGATTTGAAGAAAGTAACGCGTGTTGATTTGAAGGGAGATTTCACAGCGATAGATAATGATAATTTGGTAGAAAATATAGATGATTATCTATTCTTGGAAGAACAAACTGCCACAGAAACGAAGCGAGATAACATATTGAAGACGCTACTAGAACAACTCACCGAAAAATGTCGGGAGAGCCTAAAGTTGAAGTATTACAAAGATAAGACGATGGTACAAATAGCCGAAGCCCGACAATTGAAAAACGCCAATCAGGCAAAAAAAGCAGTAGATAGGTGTCGTCAAAGATTGCGTGATTTGATACAGCAAGAACCACAATTAGCAGACTTCTTAAAAGGAACATTATGAATTTAGATAATTACGATAAAATAGAAGCCTATCTCTTCGATTTGTTAGATGAAAAGGAACGAGCAACTTTTGAAGCCGAGCTAAAAAAGGACGATAAGTTAAAAGCAGAAGTCAATCTACACCGCTTGGAGCAACAGGCAATAAAATTGCAGGAAGAACAAAACCTCCGCGCTCAATTCGCGGAATGGAAGCAGGAAAAAAAAAGTAATACGGAGATAGCCTCCGAAGCAAAAGTAGTGAGCATGAAACCTACGCGCCGAAGTTTGTTCTATCGCCTCAGTGCGGCAGCCTCTGTGCTATTAGTCCTTTCTGCGGGTACATTTTGGTGGGCGAATACCACTTATAACAACCAAGCACTAGCAGATGCTGCTTTTGAATTTTCCTCTAATGATAGAAGCAATGCGAGTACTGCAACTTCCGATTTTGAATTGGCAGAACAAGCCTTTACAGATGGGAAGCACAAGGAAGCAATTGATATTTACCAAAACATTATTGAAACCAATAGTAACCCAACAGAGGTGCATCTGGCAGAGTGGAATCTGGCAAACGTACAGCTTGCAGCAGGAAATACTGCAACTGCAAAATTATCGCTAGGGCGTATCGCCGAAGATGAGGCACACACCTACCAAGAAGCTGCTGCGGAGTTACTACCTAAACTGAATAGTTTCTGGCGTAAGCTAACGGTAAATTAGCTTTATACCATTACAAATATGGATTGGTCTTAGATGGATTTTGTCCATATATTTTCCTGAATGATTCTGACGGAGGATTAGGTTTCATTGCATCAGATGTAGACTCATCCAAAGCTACTTCTAGTTGCTTGATTTTTTGTCCTCTATTGTATGCTTGCCAAAATTTGTAGACGAAACCCAATAGCAAAAGAATTACTAATATCAAATGAAAGATCAACATTTAATATTAGCAAAAGAATTACTAATATTAAATGTTGATCTTTCATTTGATGAATTTTTTAAGTTTGATCGGAATAAATTGTTGCTCTCCCTTTACTGCCTGTTCCAATGCTGCTGCGATAAATTGTGAATTGGAGTAGTTGGGATATTTTTTTTCCAATTTTTTCAGATGTTGTTCCACCATTGCTTGATATTTATCCTCAATGATGAGCTTATCTGGATAGGCAGATAGATGAGCTATTTTGGGATGATCTCCGAAAAATAATTCCCGCAAATAGCTGGAAACATCTAAGCCCAAGCGTATCGCAGTTTCTTTGATCTTTCGTTTTTGTAGAGGTGGCACTTTGAAGCCCACCGTTACGGTCTTACTGTTTAGACTCATAATTTTAATTTTCTGTAAAGGTGTGGTAAAAGCAAGCCAAAATCAATTTTCTGAGCTTTTTCGTGAGTTAGGGCAGACATCGCTTTTTACTCTACTGACATCAAATCCCTTATTCTTCATCTGTTGTAATATCAATTTTACTTGTAAGGGAGGA
>CALGLY010000588.1 GCA_937959095.1 uncultured Saprospiraceae bacterium | reverse complement strand
GTACTATATTGTGGTTCGGCACAGAAACCACCTTGGTGTAATGACAGGAATGCCTGTCAATTTGAATTAGTAAAAAGGAGTACAAAATAAAATAACTGCGCCATAATGGGTAGATTATTTTTTGCCTGTTCCCTTAATTAGGGTGAGACACTTAAGGAGATAGGAACAGTCGTTTTCTACCTCCTTTTTTGGCTTTCCCACGATAATCGCGTAGTCGGGACGGAAGTTGTGTTTGCCTGAAGATGCGGTACGCTTTACGATTTTTGATTCTCGTGGGGAAGAGCGGACGACTGTTTTGAATTAAAAATAATGCTTTATGAAACTACCATTTATCACTTTTAGCTTGCTTGTGAGTGTAATCCTAATAGGACAAGAAACAGCTTATATCCCCTTGCTCACAGAAGATAAGGAATGGGATGTTAGTCACTAGTAAAATGGAACTGGTATTGTCAATACAACAGCTATAGAGCGGATTCGAGTTGTAGGAGATACTATAATCAGGGAAAGGCCATACAAAATCGTTAAAGCGCGCTAGTTTTAATGGATTCGAGTCCTAGATTTGAATGGTACTATACTGTTTCAAAAGCAAGTAAAAAATGATACGAAAGAAATACGATTTGAGTTAGAAAACCTTTCTAATGGCATCTATTTTATTCAAGGTATTAGCGAAAAAGAAAGTTTTACAGAAAAGCTTATAAAGTCTACAGCAAAGTACTAAATTATAAAAAAGGTAAAGGTATAACACCTACTGAACTAAAGGATGGACGTAGCTATCGGGTAGAATTGCCGTATGGCGAAAGTTTTCTCTCGCAGTCGGGGCGGAAATTGTGTTTACCAGCGGATGCGGTGCATGTCCGAATTGTAACCTTTAGTGGAGAAGAACGAATATTTTAAGAAAATTTGACAATCTTTATTTATTTATTTTTCACCTAAACAATATATTTGCACGATAAAAACAAGGAAGGATTTTTAAATAAGGCATGAAATGGAACACTCTACAAGATGGGAAGCACAAAAAAAATTAACCGTAGATACATATGGGGAATCCTCATTACAGCAGGGGTATTGTTTGCTAATCAAATTTTTATCCAATATTGGCTTGCCCAGAAAAAATATGACGCGAATACGATTAACTTAACAGGTAGACAACGGATGCTAAGTCAGCATATTAATCTGGAACTCTATAAGATTAAGTATAATGGAGCTAACTTTCAGCAAGTAAATGAGTTGTTTGAGCTTTGGAAAAATACCCATTATTCACTGTTAAATAATCCTGAGAAGCTAGGTTCAATCCCTATAGAGCAAGAAGAAGCCTTGCAGTTGATGCACCTGCTTTCTCCAAAAATCGATTTTATAAATACCCAATTGATTGCTCAAGCTATTCCCGAGGATGAAATACTAGCTAAAATAGATGAGAATCAAGCTATCTTTTTGGTAGATATGGATAGAGTGGTAAAGTTATTGGAGCAAGAATCAGAACAAAAATTGAACTTTATTGTATGGACAGAAATCGTATTGATGTTACTATCATTACTGATTATCACTTTAGAAGTTCGGTTTATTTACATCCCTATTCAAGACGAGCTAGAGGAATCGTATAATGTTTTGAAGGTAAATCGGCAACTGCAAGCATCCGTAGATACTGTGACACGAAAAAACAAGGAGATGGAGCAATTCACCTATATTGCTTCCCATGATTTGCAAGAACCACTTCGGACTGTAAGTAATTTTTCAGATTATATCATGGATAACTATGGACAGAACTTAGACGAAATTGGACATCAAAGCATTCAATTTATCCAAGAAGCTACAGAGCGTATGCAGCAACTGATCAAAGGCTTACTGGATTATTCACAGATTGGCAGTAAAGCAGAACAGAATCTCGTCGATTGTAATCAATTATTGAAAAATATTCAGTCTGACCTCTCCGCAGTGATTTCTGATACAAATGCCTCGTTCCAACTAAGTTTGCTGCCAGAAATAGAGGCTTATGAAATTGAACTACGGCTCCTTTTTCAAAATTTGATAAGTAATGCTATCAAGTTCCGAAAAATAAATACTGCACCTAAAGTCTCTATTTGGGCAGAAGAACAAGAAGAATATTGGAAATTTGCGGTACAAGATAATGGGATAGGTATTGCAGATAAGCATAAAGAAAAAATATTCGTCATTTTTCAACGATTGCATGACCGTGAAACTTACGAAGGTACAGGTATTGGTTTAGCACACTGTCGCAAAATTGTAGAGCTCCATGGCGGAAAAATATTTATAGATTCAGAATTCCATGAAGGAAGTATCTTCTATTTTACAATTAAAAAAGACATTCATGAAACGGCAGCTTAATTGCGTTCTTCTTGTTGATGATGATCGACCAACAAATGTTATGCATAAATGGGTTATTCAAAAAGCGGAATGTGCAAAAGAAATAACTATTGCAAAAAATGGACAAGAAGCTTTAGATTTTTTAACTATGCCAAAGGATGGCACATATATTGAGCCAGAACTCATTTTGCTAGATATTAATATGCCACTAATGAATGGTTGGGAGTTTTTGGAAAGTTACCAAAAATCAAATAACATTAGGAAAGATGCTATTATCGTAGTGATGCTTACTACCTCTTTGAATCCCGATGATAGAATGCGTGCAGAACAAATTGACTCCATTACACTCTTTAAGAATAAACCACTATCTCTACCTGTCTTAGAAGAAATCATGGAAACTTATTTTTCTTAGGGGAGAGTATTTAGGGA
>CALGLY010000587.1 GCA_937959095.1 uncultured Saprospiraceae bacterium | reverse complement strand
TTCATTTCATACTGAATCATACTAGATACAACCAGTCTTAAAAAATATGGCTAAGCAATGCTTGACGGAGCTTATTAAGGAATAGTATGTACTAAGCTCAAATAAACACCTGAATTCCTTGGTTTTTTACATAGAGGGACTTCGTTTCACCTGTTCCCCGACGGTTCAAAATATTCTTTTTCGCGATATTGATATGTCACCCCTCCGGGGTTTCTTCTGGCTCGCTATTCTTTACAGAGAATAAAACCCATAGCTATTAATATTTCATTCCTATAGGATCTACAAGGCTCAAAAAACGAGAGTTCATAAGTTAGCATCGAGAATAAAAGGGATTAAAACGACGAGTCCCAGCGGGACGGCAAATTTTAGCGATGGGTTTCAACCCATCGGCTGCTCCGAAAATAATATTTCGAAATTGGAGGGTAAAACCAATCGTGCGCCCCTCACATCATATTGCGAAATTGGAGGGTAAAACCATCGTGCGCCCCGCAAATAATTATTCCAAAATTGGAGGATACAGACAAGCCTCACGGCACGATGGGTTGAAACCCATCGCTGATATATTTCGTCCCGCTGGGACTTTGTTTCATCCTGTTCCCCGACGGTTAAAAATATTCTTTTTCGCGATATTGATATGTCACCCCTACGGGGTTTCTTCTGGCTCGCTATTTTTTACAGAGAATAAAACCCATAGCTATTAATATTTCATCCCTACGGGATTTAGACGACCTAAAAAACAAGAGATCCAAGATTAGCATCGAGAATAAAAGGGATTAAAAACGACGAGTCCCAGCGGGACGGCGAATTTTAGCGATGGGTTTCAACCCATCGGCTACCACCAGGATAATATTTCGAAATTGGAGGGTAAAACCAATCATGAGCACCTCACATCATATTGCGAAATTGGAGGGTAAAACCAATCGTGCGCCCCGCGGATAGTATATAGAAATAGGAGGATAAAATAAATCCTAACGGCACGAAAATCAATCGCGTAGCTTTCCAGCGATGTGAGCGGTGGTCCAAGCAGCTTGGAAATTGAAGCCGCCTGTAATGCCGTCGATGTCGAGGATTTCGCCTGCGAAATATAAATGGGGACAGCTACGGGATTTCATGCTTTTGAAATCGACGCTTTCTAAACTGATTCCTCCGCAGGTGACGAATTCTTCTTTGAAAGTGGTTTTTCCTCGAACGGAATAGATGTCGTTGTGTATGATGGTCGATAATTTATTGATTCCCTTTTTCCCGAGTTCGCCCCAGGGTTTTTCGTCGGAGAAGCCTGCTTTTTGGAATAGGAAATTCCATAGGCGTTTAGGCAAATTGAAGGGCCTTTTATTACTAAGTGCCTTTTTAGGATTTTCTAAGGATAGACTTTTCAATTGAGCCTGCACTTCTTCGAATCGTGGAATGTTCGCCCAATTAATTTGGGCTTTGAATTCGTAATTCAGATCGGAAAGTGTTCTTGCCCCAAAGGCTGATAATTTTAAGATAGAGGGGCCGCTCATTCCCCAATGGGTGATGAGTAAGGGTCCGTTTGCGATTAGTTTTGTTCCTTGTACTGTCACTTGTGCATCTTCAGCCACTACGCCCATTAATGATTTGATGGATTCTTGTGGCATATTAAAAGTAAAGAGTGAAGGAACAGGCGTCTCAATTTTATGTCCTAGGGCTGCTAGCCAATCCAAACCTGATCGTTTGGGACTGCCGCCAGCGGCTACGATGACTTTATCGAAAAGTGTAGCAGGATATTGTCCGTCTTTTGTTTTTCTAAATTGCAACTGTAGGCAATTTTCTTGTGGGATAATTTCCTCCACTCCTACCAAGGTCTTTATTTGAATCCCTTTTTCCTCGACTTCTTTCAGCAGGCAATCGACTATGCTTTGGGAGGAATCAGATACTGGAAATACTCTTCCGTCTGCTTCGGCCTTTAAGGGAACGCCTCGGCTTTCGAACCACTTTTTGGTATCAAGTGTATTGAATTCTTTGAAGGCTTTTTTGAGTTTTCGACCGCCGCGAGGATAACATTTTGCTAGGGCTGAAATAGAAGTTTCCGCATTGGTAACATTACATCTTCCCCCACCCGAAATACGCACTTTCGAGAGGATGTTTTTCGATTTCTCGAATACAATCACTTTCGCTTTGGGGTAGTTTTCTTTGACTGCGATGGCAGCAAAAAAACCCGCTGCACCCGCACCAATAATGGCAACTTTCATCAAGGGCGAAGATAGAACAGATTCACAGAGCAGCTTGCTGATTTACCTTCAACAATTCTCCTTTTATTTTTGTGCGCGCTCTATTATTTATTACTTGAATGCAGGAAAGGAAAGCTTAAAGCGTCATCATTCCTAGTGGCGTAGTATTAGGCGTTGGCGTCCAGAAATTGGTAATATTCGGTAATATTTGATCGATGTCGCTCGAAGAAGCCCCGAACCAAAGAGCCAAATCTGCAAAATACTCATCGCAAGAAGTGGTCGGTAAAATTCGACTGTTCCCAACATCAAGTGGATTCCCCAAATACAAATCGGGGTATTGCCCGTAAATTTTTTGTCCTTGCACAGAACCTCCCATCAATAAAGCGTGTCCTCCCCAAGCGTGATCGCTTCCGTTTCCATTGGAAGTAAGTTTACGCCCAAAATCAGACATGGTAAAAGTAGTCACGTCGTTCTCAAGTCCCAATTCTTCCATAGCTGCGTAGAATTCTGCTAGTCCCGTATCGAGTTCTTGCATCAATGCTTCATGATCCGCCAACATTCCACTGTGGGTATCAAATCCTCCTACTTGGATAAAGAAAGTTTGTCGATTCACGCCCATCAAATCTCTAGCGGCAATGGTTCGTGCCACCATATTAAGTCGCTTTGAAAAACCACCGTCTCCAAAGGTGGTGCTTAAAGGTGTTCCATTTTCAATGGCCGCCGCAAATTGTATGGAATTTGATTTTGAATCGCTGATACTATTCGTATAAGCTGTTTCTAATAAATTCGAATAGGACTGATCCAAAATGTTGTCGAGGGTTTCTCTTTTTAATTGATTGTAAAAATTATTGCTGCTAGAGCCGTTAATAGATACACTTCCACTACCGTTTTTTTCAATGGCATATTCTTGAACTGTATTTCCTTTTTGAAAGAGATTTATTCCACTCAAAGAAATATTCATGGAAATATCTTGGTTGGTATTTCCCGAATGCAAAATATCTGCTAATCGTCCGCCCCAGCCAATGTTTCCAATGCTTTGCGGCACAGAAGTTTGCCAATGCGCTTGTTGATCGGAATGTGAAAACAAACCTGAAGGAAGGCTCACTTCCGACATTACGTCTGTCATTGAAGTAGGTTGTACTAGGGTTCCTACGTTCGCGACAAAGGCCAAATTACCCGATTCGAACATAGAATGCACATTCGTTAAGGCAGGATGCAAACCGTATTCCTTGCCATCTGGATTTAAAGGATTAATGGCCAATAAATCTGTTTGCGGGAGAGCGATATCCGTTCGAACTTCCGCATATTCGGCGTACTCGGCAGTTCCGCGAGGGACCAGCATATTGAAGCTATCATTCCCGCCTCCTAGGTATACACAAACCAGTGCTTTATATGGATTACTCGCAG
>CALGLY010000586.1 GCA_937959095.1 uncultured Saprospiraceae bacterium | reverse complement strand
CTTTCTTCTTCTTCTTCTGCACAGGTAATAGCTACTTTAAGATTGCTAATCCCTTCTGAGTAGGTACGTTGTATGTAGGAAAAAAATCCTTTTAGATATAGATATTCTTTAGCATAAGCGTGTAATTCATCAGCAATAGCTTGCATCTTACCTGCTTCACTCAAATAATGGAAAGTGATTTCAAGAATATTGTTAGTATCCTCATAATGATAGTACAAATCAGCAAGTTCAGTAAGGCAAATTAAGCGTTTTAAATGGCCTTCTTTGTACTGGATTTCGTAAAGGCTGTCTGCCATTTCAATATAAGGTATAGCCTCTTTGCCTTCTCCTTGCGATTTAAGGTAACGTCCTTTATTTAAATTAAAATCAGCGAGCGAAAGTCCACTGATGGTATTGGATGGAATTTTGTCTATACATTCTTTAGCTGCTTGATATTTCTTTACATAAAGATAACAGTAGGCTAGTTGATTTAAGGAGTAAATATAAGTCCTTGGACTCAGTGCTACTGAATCTTGAAGTAATTCCTTATACTTAGCAATAGCAGAAGGATATTTTCTTTCCCATCTTAAATTATCGGCTTCTTTTAATAAAGTTGTTTTTAAACTTACTTCAAATTTATCGGTAATCTTATCTGAAAAAGAGGGAATATCCTCTGAAGCACAAGAAAAAGCATGCAATATCAGCAATGATATAGAACAAATAGAACGCACTAAGGTAGACACAGAATATTATTTACGTTGAAAAAGAAATGCTAAAAGTCACACAAACTTAACAACATAAACATAATATAACAATATGTTAGCTTCTTTTATCCAGTAAAGACCAACTAAACTGCTTTAATTTTATTATCTAAGGCCTTTAGGACGCTTTCATTCACAAAGCGATTTGATAAATCCCCTCTCAAGGTTCGTAACTCTTGTTTAGCTTGTTCTTTTTCATCCATCTCTGATAAATAGACTGCTCTTGCTTTCACTAAATTGGCATAACCAAGATTATTGTATTTATGCTTTTGCTTATGGTTATGCCTTCTATTTTGATAAAAGGTTAACCCCTTATCGCTCATTTTAATTGCTTCTGCAATATCTCCTTTATAAACCTGCTTCAAAGCACGCGCATTACCATCAATTTGGTGAAATGGGCGAGCAATTGAGTCTAAAAGTAGGGCAGATAAACGAGTAGATACGGCTTTGGAAGTTACGCTGTCTTGTACTTCTAGCAATGTTTGCATTGCGCTATGTAAGTTCGGTGATTGTGAGCCATTCATATACAGGCTGATGCCTACATCATCTCCGAAGTAGTCTTGCGCTAGGTTTTCTTCTTTGTTGGTCGTAGGATAGCCAATTCTGAACTGTATTATATTAGATGGAATTGGAATACCATTAAAGTCAAAAACTGCTTTAACTTTATAAATACCTGGTGTATCAAAGTAAAAGCCATCTTTGCCATAATAGATAAATATTTCTGTACTATATCTATCCGAGCCAGCAATTACCGTATTGACAGGCTCTAAATTTCTAATGCTATTTGATGCAAATTGCTTTACAATAGGATGATATTTTTTAATATTTCCATTAGGGTGTTGTATAATGAGTTGCACATTATCGTATTCGGGATGAATATTTTCGTTAATAGGAATATTACTATTATAAAGGTTTTTTATGCGTAATTCTACATGTACAGGTTCTAAGTAATCGAAAGTAGGTTTTGAAAAAATATCAAACTTTATCGGCAGTTCTCCTACCACATCATAGTAGAGTTCTTTAAAATATCCTTCATGTTCATCCATCCCAAATCCACTACCTCCCATTATGACCTTACTTCTGTCTCCATGACGAAGATGCAGGAGTTCATCATCATCAAAGCGAAACTTAAAATTATCCCAAAAACTATTTCTACCATTCGAATCATCATAATTGCTAGGATAATTCATCCAAGAAAGCGCATTGGGAGTCTCCTTTTCCCACGAGTGTTCAAAATTAAAGGCATGGCCAGTCTCATGTACCCAAGTAAACAAAAAATCACGCATTGCATATGCTTGTGCCACAGGGTTATTCTCTTCGTACAAATCCTTAAACCAATTATGATTTCTAAAAACAGTAAATCCACGCCGCTCCAAAGTATCAAACATAATACCAGCAGTACTGGCTTTATCGTAACGTCCTGCTAATAAGCCCCACAATTCCCACTGTGGACGATTCGAAAGGCGGTTAAAATGCTCAATCATTGCATCATACAGTTCTGCAATTGACCACTCTTTAAAACTAGGCGCGCTATCGTCTATACGGTTAGAAATGTTGGTCTCTAATTTAATACCAGCATCCTTAAATATTTGTTCAATAGACAACTCTCTATCTCCAATTCCAGCAGGACGATTGTGATGACTATGGGTATTATAATTCGGCAAAATTTGGTTAGGAGCATTACTAGCCGATTCACATATATCTACCTCCATTTTGACCGCACGAAAAGTATCATTAATTTTCGTGCAAGAAATTACTGTAATATTATTGGGGTCATCAAAAAGTTCTACCTCTAAAACATCAGTCGAAGAGAGGGCTTCCCATTTTGTTTGGATTTTCACCTTCGAAAACGGCAATGTCCCCATCCATCCCTTTACTTCCCCTGTAATCTCAACACTGCATTTATCCCAGTTCATAGTTGGGTATTCAACTATCCATGAAGCTTGATAAACCTTAAATTTTTTATTTTTATTTCCTAAAATATAAAATTGACTTTCTATATAATTATCGCCACTAACTATATTTAAGACAGGGGTATTTATATCCGTCATATCAATATCCACCCTCAATTCTAAAAAAAAGCCTTC
>CALGLY010000585.1 GCA_937959095.1 uncultured Saprospiraceae bacterium | reverse complement strand
ATAAAGTTGTCGGTGCTTCTATCACTTTCTGAAAAAAGAAGCAATTTAGCAAAATTGTCGCATTTTCCTATATCTGCATCATGTTTAACGATTGCAAGCGCAGAACGGTTCTCCCAAGTCGCAAAATGTCCTGTGGGCGGTGGAAAATCCGCAGGATCCCAATGTTTTACTTTGGTGAGTTGTTTATATAAATCGAAAGAATTTCGCTCTAATACACTCGTGCGTTTGCTCACATACTTCGCATCGAGCGTAACGGAGACATCGCCATAAGAAGTGAGTCCGTCTTCATCCAAACTCAAAGCAGTATGTACTATATCACTACCATGCGAACTGTAAAAAGCAGTATCCACTATCGAGCGTTTATGGTCATTTCCAATATCCGCGATTAGTCGTTTATTTGCTTCTACTGCTCTGCGATAAGGCAAATAATCTTCCTCTTCATTGATGAGCGTGAAGAGAAATTTAGCATCCAGATTCAATACAATATTTGAATTTTTCTGAATAGCCTCTTCTAATTGCTTGTGCTTTTCTGTTTGTTCTAAAGCAGCATATCTTTCCGCTAATCCTTCCTTAAAATAGGGCGCGCTATAGACATTTACATTCGGGTAGCCGCTGCCTATTTTTTCATTGCAGCGTCCGCATTTTCCTCTGTTTCTTTGATTTTCTAACCCACATTCTTCACAAGTAATTGTTGTTAGTACAGTCATTATTTTTTGGTTCGATGTGTATTGAAATTCTTATCCTCACTTAGTCCTATGTCATCTGCAAAGCTACGCATCAGCCAATCGTAGGCAATTTTTATATCTTTTCTAGGAGTGCGCTTTTCCTTTTCACAAAAGCAAACTTCCCAAGCAGTATCCCAATCCCCTTGATAGCTTTCGATACGCGCTGCACTACCCGTTTTCAGTTTCGCATCGCCACCTTTCTCTGTATAGGTATCGAAACATAAGTCTATGAACTCCATAGCGCGTTCAAAAAAAACAGAAGAAAATAGAGGGGCAGCAAGGTAAACACCTCTATCAATCGTCCGTTTATGCGCGATTATTTCTTTTGGGGAGAATTCTTTCCAATTTCCCACATAAGTAAAATAACAAAATAGGTCATTGAACAGAGGTGCGAGTTCGCTATAAATTTCGATGCGTTTCTCTATAATTTTTTGATTGCGCCATTGCGATTGGTCTATTTCCTTTAGTCGCTTATTCACAAACCAACCAATGCCAAGTAAGATTATAGGGTTGATAATAGCTATCAATACTTTTGCAAGTTCTAACGAATTCCAAGGTTCTGACATAAGTGATGGATGGTTTTAGTTTGAAATATCTCTGTACAAAGATAACGAATCATTTTCTATTTTTCTACCTAATTTCAATCGAAACGCTTCGATATATCGACATTAAAAAAACATAATTCTGATTTATTCAAAAATCATAAAATCAAGCCCTCATAGAGCTTCAAAAACCCTTCGTCTATGAAAACGTAACATTCATCGAATACTACATAAACTTCATCAAGAAAACGCAAAAAACTATGAAAACTTTTGAACCTGCTATAGTTTTCTATGTTTAACTTTCTTAAATTTGCACTCCAAAGAGTAGATTATCTACTTGCTTACTATCAAATTCAAAACTATCACTTTTTGAAAGAAAAAATCTTACACGAAGCAGGCGAATTATTCATGCGCTACGGCATACGCAGCGTCACGATGGATGAAATTGCGCGTCAGCTTGGTATTTCCAAGAAAACCCTCTACCAAATAGTCGAAAACAAAGCAGACCTCATCAAGCAGGTCATGTATCAGCACCAAGCCGAGGATTTAGAGCAATTCCTAGAAATAAAAAATACTTCCAGCAATGCCATAGAGGAAATGCTAGGCTTGGCACGGCACATGATGGAGTTATTAAACAAAATGAGTCCTACGGTGATGTATGATTTACAAAAATACTATCACGAAAGCTGGCAACTTATGGAAGAACTCCACAAAAAACACGCCTACGCTATCATTCAGAACAACATAGAAGAAGGGAAACAACAAGGACTCTATCGCGACGATATAAACGCGGATGTGACGGCACGCTTTTACGTCGCTCTCTCTCTTTTGCTAGTCGATGAACAGCTTTTTCCTCAAAAAAAATACCGCAAAGAACAACTTGTGGAACAATATATCAGCTATCATATACACGGCATTGCATCGCCTGCGGGCGTAGCTCTGCTGGAAAAACACCTGATTCAAACGGTTTAAATTATGAAACCTTACACGCTAATTCTATTTCTGCTACTCTGCTATATCAGCACGGACGCACAACGTTCTTTCTCGCTGGAAGAGGCGGTGGAGTATGCGTTGCAAAATAGCAACAAAATGAAAACTGCCGCGCTTGAGGTGGCAGATGCCGAAGCCCGAATCAATGAAACGCGCTCAACAGGTATGCCTACCCTTGGCGGTACGGTCAATTATCAGCATTATGTCGATTTGCCAGGACAAGTAGTTCCTGCGGAATTTTTCGGTGGTCCTCCAGGCGAATTTGGAACGGTTGCTTTTGGTTTGAAAAACAACCTGACGGCTTCTTTGAATTTGAATGCCTTGCTTTTCGATGCGACCTTCTTCACGGGTTTGAAAGCAGCACGCTTGTATAAAAACCTAATTGCTACGCAAAATGCACAGGTGACTTCCGATTTAAAGAATGAAATCACCAAGTCCTATTTGCTCATTTTGATTGGTCGTCGCCAAGAAGAAATGTTGCAAAAAAACATCGATAACCTAGCGCAAATTCTTGGAGAAACAGAGCAAATCTACAAGGAAGGCTTCGCGGAAAAACTAGATGTCGATCGCTTGGAACTTTCCTTGAAAAATCTTCGCACGGAAAATGAAAACGTCAAACGTTCCATTGGTTTAGGCTACTATATTATGAAGCTACAAATGAATTTCCCGCTACAAGAGGAACTCATTGTAACGGATGAAATAGATGCCTTACTCGGTTCTTCTCTAGCAGATAAAACGCTAGAAAGTGAGGAATTTAATGTCGCCAATCGTCCTGAATATAATGTCATAAAAGCAGGCGAAGACATGAATAATATCCAATTAGAAGTACTAAAGAAACGCGGTCTTCCTTCGCTTTATGGTTTTGGTACGCATCAACAGTCTTTACAACGAGACAATATTTTTGATAGCGACCAACCAAGTTGGATTCCAGGTACAATAGTTGGCGCACAGCTTAATGTTCCAATCTTCGACGGGCAAGTAGGGAAATATCAAAAACAACGTGCAGAAATCGAATTGCAAAAAACACAAGTTCAACTTAACAGCTTTGAAGGCGCAGCGACCTTCGACTATATCAATGCTCTGACTAGTTATGTAAATGCTAAAAATACGGTCAGTTCACGCAAAGAAAGTTTGGACTTAGCGGAACGCATTTACGACAAAACGCAAATCAAATATAAAGAAGGTGTGGGTGCAAGCTTAGAGGTGCGACAAGCACAAACGGAACTCTATCAGGCACAAGCAGAGTATGTGAATGGTTTATATGATTTATTAGTAGCAAAAGTTGATTTGGAGAAATCCCTTGGGAAATAATATTAACCATATAAGGCATATAAGGACATTTAAGTCTTACTTATATGGTTCAAAAAAATAAAAATGAAACACATATTAATAGCACTGATTGGATTACTATTTCTTGCAAGTTGCGGACAAGATACAGCAGCTACGGAAGAAGTTTACCCACAAGATTTAGAAGGCAAGAAAGCCTTATTGAAATCAAAAAGAGGCGAAGTAAAAGACTTGTCTAAAATAATAGCGCAACTAGAAGGCGAGATAGAAACGCTTGATCCGAATACGAAGAAGAAGCGGAAACTCGTAACGACAAAACCGATAGAACTCGGCAACTTTGAAAGCTTCACCGAAGTACAAGGCTCTGTTATTGCAGATGATTTAGTCAGCATTTCGAGCGAGACAGGTGGACGTATTTTGAGTATGACCGTGAAGGAAGGACAAAATGTACGCAAAGGACAGTTGGTTGCTAAATTGGATTTGGAACAAATAGATAATCAAATTGCTGAATTGAAGGTGCAACTCGAATTGGCAGATGAAGTCTATCAACGTCAAAAGCGATTGTGGGAGCAGGAAATTGGTTCAGAAATCCAGTTACTGCAAGCAGAAAATAGCAAGAAACGCTTAGAAACAGCCATCGAAAGTGTGAGCGTGCAATTGAAAAAAGCCAATGTTTATGCACCGATTTCTGGTGTGGTAGAAATGGTGAATTCACAAGCAGGCGAAGTAACAGCACCGGGCGCACCGATTGCAATGATTTTGAATACAAGCAAAGTGAAAATCGTAGCAGATGTGCCAGAATCTTTGATTCGTGCCGTGAAAAAAGGCGAACGGGTAACCGTTAAAATCCCTGCACTCGACTGGGAAAAAGAAAGTCGCGTTACGAAAATTGCCAGCCAAATCGATCCAACCAATAGAACGCTTGGCATCGAAGTAGCCCTGCCAAATGGTAATGGCGCACTAAAGCCGAACTTACTCGCAAGTATGCTTATCAAGGACAACGAGCGTAAAGATGTTGTGCTACTTCCACTAGAATTGGTGCAGCAAGAAATAGGAGACAAAAGCTACGTACTCATAAAAGGCGAAGGCGATGAAGGCGCGTATGCAAAGAAGGTCTATGTTAAAACAGGCGACAATTACAACAACAATGTCGTGATAGAAGAGGGTTTGACGGGCGATGAAGAAGTAATCGTGGATGGCGCACGCGCCTTGAGTGCCGATGAATTAATTGAAGTCCAGAAATAATTTTGATAGAACGCAGAGACCCATACGGGCAAGTTGCAGAGGCGCAGAGTAATTTAAATCTAAAAAACTCTGCGCCTCCG
>CALGLY010000584.1 GCA_937959095.1 uncultured Saprospiraceae bacterium | reverse complement strand
TAAAATTACGAAGTTTTGCGCCACTTGCTACAAAGTCTTTTCCACTTTGGAAGCCTTCCCACACGTCTTTTGCCACTTCCTCTTTAGTCGTAGCGACGAGTCCTTCAAAGGTTTTGACTTTTTCCATTTTGGCAGCTTTCTTGAATTGAGTATCCTTGATAGCGGCAGGGCAAACAGTCATTATTCGGACCTTGGTATTTAAGGCTTTCATTTCTTCTGCTAGACTTTGGCTGTAGTGTTTTACAAAGGATTTGGTAGCGGCATAAGCTGCCATCTTGGGTACAGGCTGAAAGGAAGTGTTGGAACTGATATTTATGATCGTTCCTTCGTCGCGCGCTAGCATATCGTCGAGAAATAAGCGCGTCATTTTGAAAACATTCAGCACATTCAACTGAATCATCACAGTTTCTTTTGCTAGGGAAATATCCTTCGCGAAGCCATAGGTACCAAAGCCTGCATTGTTAATCAGCACATCCACCGACCACTTGTTTGCTTTGATCCAATCATAGGTTTTTTGCGCTGCATCAGGCTGAGATAAATCCAAAGAAAGGCTTTCTATTTCTACATTTGCAACAACTTCTTGTAGATCTATTTTTGCCAACTTTAATTCTTCTTCCTTCAGGGCTACCCATAGTATTTTATAGTTATGCTTCGCAAAGTGCTTTGATATTTCAAAGCCTATACCACTCGAACCACCCGTGATTAATGCTATTTTCATGTCGTTGAAGTCTTTTTATAGGAAAATACTAAAAAACAGTCCATTATCATACACTTTTTGAGTTGATAAAAAAATGTTTTAACGAAATTCCTTTTGAAAACTATTTAAGGGAGCAAGAAGTAAATAATTCTTTCTGCGAATGAGAAAGAGGCTCTAGATAGTTGGTTTATAGTATAAATGATACTTCTATACCAAAAGGACTTCTCCCTACTCGATGCTTTGTCCTAAAAAACTCCATAAAATCTACTATTTTTGCAAAAAAGCAGTTGAGATGAACAAAACCGATCATATAGTACAAGAGCGATTCGAAGCCGAAGAGCAATTTCATGATGAATGGGCAGATAGTGCGGATATTGATTCCATTGATGTCATTCTGATGAATGAATCTATCACCGCACCTGAAATGCGACAGATTACGCAATCGTTAGGCGAATTGGGTGGCAAAAGCCTGCTCGATGTAGGTTGTGGTTTAGGAGAAGCAAGCGTCTATTTTGCAGTAAAAGGCGCGAATGTCACGGCTTCCGATATTTCAGGAGGTATGCTGAAGGCTACCGAAAAACTAGCAAAACGCTATGCTGTTACCCTAAAAACACATAAATCAACTGCTGAAAATCTCAATTTCCAAGCAGGAGAACAGTTCGATATTGTATATGTTGGCAATTTGTTCCATCATGTAGATATAGAACCGACCATCGAAAATATCAAGAATGTAATGCACGAAAAAAGCACCCTCGTTAGTTGGGATCCAGTGCATTACAATCCTATCATCAATATTTACCGAAGTATGGCTATGGATGTGCGTACCGAAGACGAACACCCCTTCAAGCGGAAAGATGTCGCGCTATTCAAAAAGCATTTTGAGAAAGTAGATGTTCAGTTTTACTGGCTTACTACCCTACTCATTTTCATCTTGATGGCAGTCGTACAGTTTCGCAATCCAAATAAAGTGCGCTACTGGAAAAAAGTAGTAGAAGAGGGAGATAAGTGGGCATGGCTATATAAGCCTTTAGCTGCTTTTGATACGTTCATTCTAAAGCTATTCCCTTTCTTGGGTTGGCTGTGCTGGAATGTAGTCATCAAAGCAGAAAATCCCAAGAAATGAAAATTAAAATAAAAATAAAAAAGAGGTATTCTATGCCTATTTTTTACCTTCATTAACAATGATAGAGCTTTCGATAATTGTACCACTTTATAATGAGGCGGAAAACATCAATCCGCTTTATGAACGCTTGAAGGGCGTTGTACAGAACTTAGGCGTTTCGTATGAGTTTGTATTCATTAATGATGGCAGTCGAGATGAAACGATTGCTTTGGTACGTGCTATTGTAGCACAAGACGAAAGCGTTAAATTCATTGATTTTAGTCGAAACTTTGGGCATCAAATTGCAGTAACAGCAGGTTTGGATAGAGCTGTAGGGAATGCGGTGGTGATTATAGATGCGGATTTGCAAGACCCACCAGAGCTTATCATAGAGATGTATAAAAAAATGCAATCGGGCTATGAAGTGGTGTATGCGAAGCGGCGAAAACGCGAAGGCGAAAGCTTATTGAAAAAATTCACGGCAAAGTGGTTCTATCGAATCTTGAAGAGCATTACTTCCGTAGAAATTCCTGTGGATACGGGCGATTTCAGGATAATGGATAGAAAAGTAGTGGATGTATTGAAGCAAATGCCCGAGCATCACAAATTCCTACGCGGGCAAATCTCTTGGATTGGTTTTCAGCAAACTTTTGTGGAATACGACCGCGATGAACGCCATGCAGGAGAAACGGGTTATACCTACCGAAAAATGCTTAAATTCGCGCTCGATGGTATCACTGCTTTTTCAGATTTTCCACTGAAACTGGCAACTATTACGGGATTTATCGTGTCAGGAATTTCGTTTTTTGTACTACTTTACGCGCTCTATATTCGCCTAATCATGGAAATTCATGAGCCAGGTTGGACTTCTATCATAGTAAGTGTCCTGTTTTTGGGTGGCGTGCAATTGATTTCGATAGGCGTGATAGGAGAGTATATTAGCCGAATTAATTCGGAAGTAAAAAATAGACCATTATATATCATTCGAGATACAAATATAGAGAAGAATCAGGGGAAATAGATAGGAGATACTAGACCTGCCCGACAAGCGGAGCAGGCGGGTTTGAGATAGGAGATTAAAAATATAAAAAGTCTCAACTCTCAACTCTAATATCTTAACTCTATCCCAAGTCAAACAACAAGCAATATGAGTCAGCCCAAGAGGAGGAAACGAAAAGACGATTCAAAAGCAACAAGTGCAAACCAAAAAGCACGTGCTAAATCGACTCCCAAAAAAGCGGCTAAACCCAAAGCAGCACCTTTCGTATCGAA
>CALGLY010000583.1 GCA_937959095.1 uncultured Saprospiraceae bacterium | reverse complement strand
GAGAAAAAAGATGCCGTCATAAAAAGAGTAACTTAAATCTGTCCAGGTACTTATAAGCCACTCAATAATGTTTAGTAGACAAAAGTGGTATAACTATCGTGTGCAAGTGAAACGAGCAATATTATAGCCTATAAATCAATCTCTAATACCACTGGGCAATGATCAGAATGCACCGCATCCTTCATTTGATAAGCATCAATAATTTTATCTGCAATAGGCGTAGAAACACATTGATAATCAATGCGCCAACCTTTATTGTTTTTCCGTGCACCTGAGCGATAACTCCACCAGCTATATTCTACGGTTTCAGGATGTGCTTTTCGGAAGGCAT
The DNA here is from genome assembly GCA_937959095.1 of uncultured Saprospiraceae bacterium. Classification (GTDB taxonomy): domain Bacteria; phylum Bacteroidota; class Bacteroidia; order Chitinophagales; family Saprospiraceae; genus JAAUTG01. The sequence continues at coordinate 2,732 of CALGLY010000583.1, read as the reverse complement.
CCGTGAAGCCACTTTCTAGCCATTTCGTCATCCAATCCCGTTCTTCTGGCAAGAAACCTGATGACTTTTTGTTTCGCACAGGGTCGTGAATATCTATCTCTGTGTGGGCAATATTATAATCGCCGACCACTATGATGTTCGGGCGTTCTTTGCGTAATTCTGCCACCCAATCATATATTTTATCTAGAAATTCCATCTTTACATCCTGCCGCACATCACCCGATGAACCTGATGGAAAATAGCAATTCAAGAGTGTCCAATCCCCAAAATCGGTACGAATGACACGCCCTTCATAATCAAATAACTCTATCTCTATGCCTTTTTCTACTTTATCAGGTGCAATTTTATAGAAGGTTGCTACACCGCTATAGCCTTTTTTTTGTGCCGAAAACCAGTCCGATTGATAACCTAATGCCTCTAAAGCGGTCAAATCGACTTGTTCCCGCATCGCTTTGACTTCTTGCAAGCAAATAACATCAAAATCATTGGCTGCTATCCATCCTGTAAAATCTTTTTTCAGGGCGGCACGAATGCCATTTACATTATAGGAAACTATTTTCATTGTATTTATTTTAGGCAACTCCCAAGTATAAAATCGTATAATTTACTCTTGAGAATTACCTTAGAGCAGAGACCACTTCGTTGAGAGAGTAGAGACTTTTTTATCTCTGTTCTCTCAACGAAGTGGCCTCTAATTTCGGCTCTTTTATACCAACATCTCAAACAACATCGGACTCTGATTCAATTCTTGGTAATCTACGCCATATTCGTCCATGCGTTTTAGGAGTGCGGCATAATTTTCAGCACTTCTTACTTCTATGCCTACCATAGCTGGGCCTGCAGCACGACTTGTTTTTTTCTTATAATCGAAGCGGGTAATATCATCTTCTGGCCCAATTACATTATTCAAAAATTCGCGCAATGCACCTGCTCGTTGTGGGAAATTGACGACAAAATAATGCTTTAAGCCCTCATAGAACAGGGAGCGTTCTCGAATTTCTTCGGTGCGCGTAATATCGTTATTGCCACCACTAATAATGCAGCATACATTTTTGCCTTTAATTTTATCCTTATAAAAATCTAAAGCAGAAATAGAAAGCGCGCCTGCAGGTTCTACCACGATGCCTTCTTCATTATAAAGCTGCAAAATAGTAGTGCAAGCTTTTCCTTCTGGAATGAGGATAATATCATCTACGACTTGCTGACAGATTTGAAAATTGCGTTCGCCCACTTTTTTCACCGCAGCACCATCTATGAAGGGATCAATTAGCTCCAAAGGTGTTATTTTACCATTATCCAAGGAGGTTTTCATCGCAGGTGCACCTTTCGGTTCTACTCCAATAATTTTAGTCTTCGGACTCATTTGCTTGAAAAAACTTCCTACACCACTTATCAAACCGCCGCCGCCAATCGGCAGAAATAGGTAGTCTATATCAACATTTATATCTTCCAAAATTTCCAAGCCTACCACGCCTTGTCCTTCTATAATGCGTTCATCATCAAAGGGATGAATAAAGGTTTTTTTATTTTCGGTAGCATAGATTTTTGCCTCTGTGTAGGCATCATCAAAGGTGTCGCCCACTAAAATTACTTCTACGAATTGTTTTCCGAAAATATTGACCTTATCTATTTTCTGTTTGGGAGTTACAGTTGGCATATAAATAGTGCCATGTACTTCCATTTTCATACAAGCATAGGCCACGCCTTGTGCATGATTGCCCGCACTTGCACACACAATGCCGCGTTCCATAGCGGCTTTGGGCATGGTCGCCATTTTGTTGTATGCGCCGCGCAATTTATAGGAGCGTACCACCTGCAAATCTTCGCGTTTCAGGAAGATATTACAGTCGTAGCGTTCCGAAAGGCTCAACTTCTCCATCAGAGGCGTGCGGCGTGCCACTGTGCCTAGTCGTACCTTAGCGCGATAGATATTTTCTACTGAAATGGCGTATTCTTGTGTCGGTATTTTCTTCATAGAAGGAATATGAATTTGGAAACGACAAATTTAGTAGAAATTTTTGAAGCAAGTGCTAGTAGATAGATTAGTTTATAACTGAATTTCTCCTGCTACTACAAAGTCTACGAGCGCGCGAATCGTGTATCCATGCTCGTGCGTAGTGCTAAATACACTAGCTTTTTTAGATTCTAAAAATTTAATTTCTTGCTCTGTCAATCTTCCTACTCGCTCATCATTGGGATAGTAAATATAAGTCAATTGGGAAAGGTCTACATCTGCAAGTTCCTCTGAATAGTTTGGCAAGCCAATTGCCCATTTTAGCCATTGTTTTACTCTATAATACTTTTCTTCGTCTACGGTATAATCATCCAAATGCGATAGATTATCAGCTTTGAAGGTCGTACCATCATTGATATAAATGCCATTATATCCTTTCTTATGTGCTGCTAAAGCAGTAGGATTGTCAGTGATTCTGCCAGATATTACTACATATTTATCAGCTAAAGAGGGTCTAGTGGCTAAATAATGTGGAATGATGAAAGCACCATAAGAATGCCCCATGACATAGACCGTTTTATTCCGACTTTTGAAATATTGAATCGCTCTATAGAGCATTTCGGAGGTGTTGTCTACTTCAAGTTTTGCCATGTCGAGGCTGAATTCTTTTTCATATTCAAAAATTTTAGTGTTGTAGGTCGTCGCTTGATGCAGATGAACTCTATAATATTGGTCATAGTCAGGCAAATACCGCCAAGTCGTTCTGCCATGCTTGGCA
>CALGLY010000582.1 GCA_937959095.1 uncultured Saprospiraceae bacterium | reverse complement strand
TTTCTGTTACAGGAATACCAGCTACAGTCGTATAGCGAGGAAGTGGTACCATTGTATCGCCATGTCCACCCATCAATACTGCCTGAATGTCCTTTGGAGATACGTCCAATGCCATAGCTAGGAACGCACGGTAACGCGCCGTATCCAAAATACCAGCCATACCGAATACGCGGCTGCTTGGCAAGCCTGATGCTTTGTGTGCAGCGTAAGTCATCACGTCTAGTGGATTAGATACCACAATGATGATAGGATTCTTAGAGTGCTTCATGATCGACTTCGTTACCATCGAAACAATCTTCGCATTGGTAGAAATCAAATCATCGCGGCTCATACCTGGCTTACGTGGTACACCTGCTGTGATCACTACGATGTCAGAATCGGCAGTATCAGCATAATCATCTGTACCTTTCAAGCGTGTGCTGTAATAGTCAATAGATGCTTGTTGGAAACTATCTAATGCTTTTCCGCGCGCTAAATCTCCTTTAAGGTCTAGCAATACTACTTCTTTCACGAGGTCTTTGTGTGCTAATACATTGGCTACAGTTGCTCCTACATTTCCAGCACCTACAACGGTTACTTTGCTCATAATTTTATTTTATCGGTAAGTTATTTTGGTATTAGGTACTAAGTATTAGGTATTAAGTAAATAGGTGTTTTTTAAGACACTATACTTAATACCTAGTACCTAATTCTTAATACCCAAAAAATGAGTTTATGAATTTTGCGGCGCAAAGATACAATTATTTAATAATCTATTCGGTATGGAAAACGAGTACTTCCTTTACTTTTTCTGTGTATATTTCACCAAAATTGTCATTAGCTTAGTTCTTTAACATCTTCCAATATTTCAAGACTAAAGCATTAACCTCTTCAGAAATGCGAAATTGTAGAATCATAAAACCATAAATCAAGACAATGAATATACTACGAAGCACCATATTCAAAACAGGATGAAAAGAAAGTGGCAAAAGCACCACTAAGCCCATCACTAAAGACCCGATGAGGAGGACGAATAGGGTTTCTTTGGTAAAAGGAAGCATCTTGAATTTCCACCAAATGAACGCTAGGCGAAGTAAATTATAGAGTAGAATAGAAATGCAAGTAGCTATTGCTGCTCCGATTTCATTCATACTTAGGACTTCAATAAAAAAATAGTTATTAATGATATTCAAAAATGCTAAAAAAAGAATGACTATTAAATTAAAACGGAAGTATTTAGAATAACCAATAATTTGTGCATTGACGCTAGTGAGTAAGTCAAATAGTTTGGCTAGACCCAGAAATATAAATACCGATTTCAAGGGAGCTAAATCTGCATAACGTCCCGTTATTTGGAGCAAATCATCGAGATTACAAGCAACTCCTATAAAAATTAAAACCCCTGGAATGAATGCATTTAAAGCCGTTTTCTGATAGAGGCTTTTGATGCCTAGTAGGTCATTGGTTTTAAATTTATCTGCAATTATTGGTCCACTAATAGCAACTAGCGCAAGCAAGGGCAAGTCGATAGTGTTGGACATAAACCGAAAAATACTATAGCCGCCATTTCCCTTGAAATCAACCAAGGTGGAAATCATAATATTATCAATTTGCTGTGCAATATTAGTTCCCATACCCGCTAGAATGCCATATAGCGCGTAAGAATACATCTTTTTTTTGAGAGAAGGATTGAGGAATTTGAGAGAAGGATTTAAGTACAATTCGCCTAGATAAGCAGTGTATAAAAGTAAGCTCAGTAGAATAAATCCATAACTTGTGAGTAAAATTATAATAGCACTGGAGAGGGTAAGGATTTCAAAAAAATAAAGCAAAACTAAGATTGGAATTAGAAATTTGAGGAGGGTGTTGTTTAAGATATTAGGTACTACAATCCGTCCAAATCCGCTGATGTAAGACGTACATATTTTATTAAAAACCAAAAGACTAGCAAGTAGAAAAATAGGAATGGCAAAGGTAGAAATCCGTTCTACTTTGAAACCCAAGGGTTCAAGGAAGGCATAAAGAGGGGCTTGCAAAAAATAGAGCAGGATTCCACTAAGGGCAATTGCGCCAAAGGCTAAGAGTAGAAGTAGCCCCAAGAAACCATGATGCTTTTGCTGCTTATCCTTGAAATTAGGAAAAAAGCGGATCACTAGCGCGTGTGTACCCAATGCAACAAAGGGCATGAGGAGACTCGCAAAACCCGTGAAAAATTGTAAAAATCCGTAGAAATCTAGATCTTTCGGGTAAATAAAAAGCATACTAATCGCTCCAATAAATACGCCTCCGAAACTTACTATGCTATGCTTAATACTTTGTCTTTGGATTAATCCCATATATATTCAGCCATTATTTCCTAATTTCGTGCTGCAAAAATACGTGATTTAAGTTGAACACAGAGGCACGGAGACATGGAGTTTTTTTTATTTTGGTTAAGGGGGTTAGTTAGAGTATGTTTTGAAATTTTACAAACTGAAAGTCAATAGTTTGCGATTCTGGCGATGAAATTCTTGCGCATTTATCTGGATAAGTAAGCAAAAATTTTGAAGTCAGGTTCGCAAAATGTTGGTTTTCAGGAAGGAAAATTTTAAAACATACTCTAAGCGCATCAAGAGAAGCGGAGGAGTAAGTTAGTTTGTGTTTGAAATACCGAAATGGTCTAATTTTTTTTTGGATATCGCCTAACTTATCCTCCGTTTCTCTTGATGAGAATAAAATAACAAAAAAGTGAAATAAAAAAACTCTGTGTCTTGGTGTCTTCGTATTCAAAAAAGATTCAAGAATGACACCTTCCTTTTCCATTATTATTTGCTGTTATAATAGTACTGCTCGACTAGAACCTACATTGCGGCATCTTGCTCGATTGCGCTATCCAAGAGAGCTAGTAGAAGTGTTGCTAGTGGATAATGCTTCATCGGATGGAACTGCAGATTTTGCGCAACAAACTTGGGAAAAATTAGGTACTTCATTTCCTTTACATCACATTCACGAAGAACAGGCAGGGCAAGCACACGCTCGAAAAACAGGGATTAAAGCAGCCAAGAAAGACTATATCCTTTTTGTAGATGATGATAATTGGTTGGCAGAAGACTATTTGGAACAGGGGGCAACATTGCTAAGTAAAAATCCGAAAATAGGCGTATTAGGTGGTAAAATTTCAGCTGTGTTCGAGACCAAGCCGCCTGTTTGGATGCATCCGCCAAAGCCTTTTAAACCGCTCATCGGCAATCTTGCTATTAGTATTGATTTGCATCAATATGGTGAACTAAAGACAGTGAATGAATATGTCTTTGGTGCAGGGTCTTTTTACAAGGCGAGTGCTTTGCAACGATTTTTGGAACAAGGAATAGTACCGCTACTATCAGGGCGTAGTAAAGAGGTACTTACTTCTGGCGATGATATTGAACTATGTATGATGATGCGAATGGCAGGCTTTATGATTTATCGGACAGACACCCTCCAGATGCAGCATTATATTACAAGTAATCGGTTGAATTGGGCCTATTTCCAACGTCTCTATTTTGGTTTTGGTTATTCGGATTGGATTATTAAATTCTATGAACAATTCCTTACTTATCAGGAACATATTGCTATTGATAAGCTAAAAAATACTATTACAATTAAAAAGAAGCAACGCGTTTACAATCGCTATGCTCGAATACTTCGATTGCTACCACTAGGGGCTAGCTTTAAGCAGAATAAACTTTTTTTATTAGAAAA
>CALGLY010000581.1 GCA_937959095.1 uncultured Saprospiraceae bacterium | reverse complement strand
GTAGAATTAAATGTAAATACGAAATTACCTGTTGCCCCATTATGTGTAAAGGTATTCGTTGTAAAGTCAATGTTTATAGTTTGGTCACTATAATCATCATCACTTCCATCAAATATGCCTGGCCCATAATCACAATCAGTTGCAGCACCATCATCTTCATGAATCTCTGTATATACAGAAATTGAACTCTGACCACAAGCAGTACTTCCTAAGTTAACAATCATAGGCATAGAACCACAACCATCAGGGTCATGATAAAGCGATGGTGCTCCAGAGCCACCATCTTCATCAATCTCAAACAACCATTTCTGACCAGCAATTTCAATTACCCACTCTGCATTAGCAAAATTATCGTTAGTAGGTGGAAATACGATATTCGTAATTTGAATTTCTACACTAGAATTAGCCAAAGTAGGATCACAAGGCGCAGCAAAATCAGGATCTGCTGCTTTACAAACATCTACTACCCCCCAACCAAAATCATCATCTCTACCAGGGTAGTAATCTGCTGCTTTTGCCATACGACTATATATTTGACTTCTTGATTCTCCTGGATTTGCGCTCCAGATAACAGCCGCCATACCTGCCATACTCGCTGTACCTGCTGATGAACCACCTACATAACCTCTTGTGAGTTGCTGAGTTGGGCCAGGAGGATTACCAAGCGATACTGCTTTTCTAGAATCATCAGAAGCACGTTCCATTACGGTCACGAAATCAACTTCTGGACCATCGTGGCAAGTTTCGCAACGATCTCGCGCACCAATAGATGCATCATTTACACCCGTTACAGCTATTGTCTCTGCCATCCAAGCAGGGAAAATCACAGGATACCAACTTGTTAAGCCAGTAGAAGTACCTGCTGCACAGAACATCATTAAGTCTTTAGAGTAGGCATACTGAATAGCTGTTTCCATAACACCTGAACTAAAAACATAGCCAAGTGACATACTTGTAATTCTAATATCTGGATCATCTGCTGCTGCAATATAAGCTGCTGCTGCTGCATTTTGCTCTGCAGTAGTATTCAATAATACATTGGGAGCTACTCTATACGAATTGAAATCTGCTTGATAAGCAATACCAACTGGCATACTTGGTGAGGTGCTATTATATGGGCCTGATGCTAAACCTGACATAGAAGAACCATGTCCACAATCATCACCTGTGATGCCATCATAAAAATTCACTTTGTTCATGGTACGAACACTAGAATTTCCACTAGTAAAATTTGCACCAAATTGCGGATGATAATCAGAAACCCCACTATCCATAACAGCGATCTCGATGCCTTGTCCTTTCCAACCATTTGCCCATGCACATGGTATATTGTGGTTATCGTGGTGCCAAGAACGAACCGCTGTGATACCATTATCAGTAATCGTTACAAGGTCGGCTGGATTTATACTTGCATCTGCATATTCTCCACAACCTACGCCACTTTTTCCTTCTTCATCTACATCCACTAGCTCATAACCTGATGGTTCTACGAAGCGAATATCATCTCTTGCCATCAGTGCTTCTACTGTCTCTAGGTCATATACCCGAATATAGAAATAAGGCAACTTATTCTTTTCTCCAAAAGGAAGTAAGTGCGTTCTTTCTGTACGCCCCGTTGGGTTACGAGCTGCAACATCAGCAACCGTCGTTTCGACTATATCCTGACGAATATTTTCCCATTCTGCTGCATTGAAATTAAAATCACCAACGCCTTGTTTGAAATCGAATCGATCCATTCCTACTGGTTTATAACCAATAGCAAGCATTTGATCGGAGCGCATCGCCGCACTCCAAATCGTATATGCATCCGTAGTATTCCAATTGAATGGTGCTCTACTATTTTGATAATGCTCATCAATGATATTATTAATTTTATCCTTGGTAAGCGGTTCAGTGTTTTGAGCGATTCCTTCTGATAGGAAACTAAGCATAATAGTTCCTATAAATAGAGTGGAGAGTAAAATCTTTTTCACGTACCTATATTTTTTGTAATGAGTAAATAGTTTATGTCGAGCAATGAATTAGAGGTAAAGTCCTCTTTAGGAAAGAGATAGTAATAAATATCACATTCCTTACAATGTCACAAACAATACAGAAATGAGAAGCAAATATAATGCAAAATTATTTTATGTGGAAATAAGTTTTAAAATGACTTTATATGTAAAAAAAAATTAATTCAAAACAATATATTGAATCGTGATGCTCATATCTGATTATTGCAGGAATTTCACCTATTTATCTTAACTTGTATAGTAACTTACTAAAATTTTAACGGACTTCTTAAACTCATTCTTTTCAATTCTAATTTCTCCCATTCATGGCTGTAACTTCCCCACATGCTCAACCGTATGTACTATAAATGGTATTTGTTGGGTGTGCTTTTTGCTGTTCTCTAAAGTCTGCCTATCTTCATGCCGCTAAAAGAGATTGCTCAAATTATATTTCAAATTACAGAGTTGTCTTCTAATGAAGAATGATTATATGATACGTTGGATATTAGTATTACTATTAGCATTGCCAATTGCGCTAGTTGCACAATCTACTACAGAACTAGAGAATTCGTTTAATCAAGCAAATGATAAGCGGGAGAAAATGAATTTAGCTTATCAGTTAGCAGAACGATATCTAAGTGCTGGTAATACACAAAAAGCGATTGATTTCTCAAAAACAGCTACAGATTTAGCCAACTCACAGCGCGATGACTCGATGGCTGCAGATGCTTTTTTTGTAGCAGGAAAAGCCTATCTACGAAAGCGGGACCTTCGTACTGCTGATAATAAATTTCAAAGTAGCATTGGCTATGGAAAAAAGGAAAACGCTATTGAACTCGTAGTACAAGGCTATCTGGAGCGTATCGCTATTGCGCGAAAGCAAAAGAATACCTCAAGGCTTTCTTCTTTATCTGAAGAAGCAATTAAATTTTTTACGGTAGATTCTAATTATCGAAAGATAAAAACCCAACAAGCAGGCTTCGAATCCCAAGTAGCTAAGCTGGATAAAGAGCGTAAGAAATTACAAGATGAAAAGGATAGATTAAATGCTGAAATTGGAAATTTGCAACAAGATAAATCGCAACTTAGCAAAGCAAATACCAATTTGGAGCAAAATAATACCCAACTGCAACGCCAACGCCAACGCATAGCTCAAGAAAAAGAACAAGTAGTAGCAGAAAAAGAACTCGTAGAAGAAAGAGTAACCGAACAGGAAGACAAAATTAGTAGGATGACCGCCAAAGCAATCAAAAATGAATTGGTCGCATCCAAGCGAAAAATGACGATTGATTCGCTAGAGCATCAGCGCGAAATGGACTCCATCTTGATAGAAAATGCAGAATTGCAAGAAACCCAAAGCCAGCAATTTATGATTGGCGCAGGTATTCTTTCCCTTCTGTTATTGGCTTTAACTGCCCTCTTCTATAGTCGCTATCGCGCGAAGAAACGCAGCTCAGAAATCTTAGAGAAAAATAACAAAGCTATCATCGAAGAGCGAGAGCGTTCCAATGAATTGCTCCTTAATATTCTTCCTGAAAACATCGCACAAGAATTAAAAGAAACAGGCAAAGCCAAGGCGCGTAGCTATAAGCAAGTAACGGTGATGTTCACCGATTTTAAGAACTTCACACGCATGGCAGAACGCCTTACTCCTGAACAACTCGTGAAGGAACTCGATGATTGCTTCAAAGCCTTTGATTTGATTGTGTCACAATATCCTGATATTGAAAAAATCAAAACCATTGGTGATGCCTATATGTGTGCGAGTGGTTTTTCAGGTAGTCGCACCGCTTCGGATAGCATTGTTAAAGCAGCAATTGAATTCCAAGAATATTTAAATGATATAAAGCGACAAAAACAACGCTTAGGTTTGCCTTTCTTCGAAGCACGTATTGGCTTGCACACTGGCCCTGTCGTAGCAGGTGTGGTGGGAAGTAAGAAATTCTCCTACGATATTTGGGGAGATACCGTAAATATTGCAGCACGTATGGAGCAAAATTCCGAAGTAGGCGCCATCAATGTTTCGCAAACCACTTATAACCTTATCCGAAATAAATTTCGATGTACGCCACGCGGACGCATACAAGCAAAGAACAAAGGCATGATTGATATGTACTTTGTACAGCGATCGGTTTGATAATGCTGTAATGCGATAATGATACAATGTGACAATTAGA
>CALGLY010000580.1 GCA_937959095.1 uncultured Saprospiraceae bacterium | reverse complement strand
ATAACCTAAATGTAAAAGCACTGTGTAAGCATGTATCTGACGCATGACTGATTGACCACTCTTCAGATTCGTCATACGATCGCGCAAATCAAAGACTTCTTCTGGATTAAAATATACTCTTGGATGAATGCCAATAGGAGGAGCGTGATATATTTCGCGTGCACCTGTGAAGTATTGAGTAATGACCCGCTCACCAATACCTGTTTTAGGCTCGGTGGTGTAATCATCCCAATTATAAGTGTATCCGCCTGCCTTCTTAGTAGGATAGCCGTCTGCGCCACAGAACTGATATCCCCCATTTGCATAAAGGTTTTGTGCTGTAGTAGCATCTAAAGCTTCATCAAATACGATGAAGTCGTCCAATTTACCATGAAATACATTTCCTCCTGAGCCTCGCGCTCCAATGTACATTGGAGCAGTCGTAGAATTAAAAGAAGAACTAACATTATAACTCGCTGTATGCGTGGCTACACCATTTTGATAAATGATAAGATTATCTGTGGAACTCGTGTAATCTAAGCTCACGATAAAATGTTGCCAAGTACCATCTAGGGCATTATCTCCAACATCTGTGACAATAACATAATCTGCCCATCGAAATCGAAATGTAATCAGTTCGTGCGAAGCCATAATGTCAAAAACATTGCCCATACCTGCTACGCGACAGTGGATATGTTCAGCATGAACATAGTCTAAGTTAATCCAAAACCCAATACTAAAACCTGTGGTCGTACTAATATCTCCCAAAGTAGCAGTAATTGCATTAGCAGGCACTTGTATGGAAGCATCGGTATTTGCAAAGTCCCAAGCAGAAAGCGAGTAATCACCCATTCCTTCTACAAATTTTGGGATGCCTGTGGTAGTAGTGTTAGCACATCTAGCGGGCATATTAGAGGCCAAATCTACGAGGGTAGAAGCTCCTTCAGTCGAAAACTGATCCATGGCATAGAACAGCTTGGCTTGTTGGGCTACACCTTGATAAGTAAACATAATAAATATCAAGCAAAAAAAGCTCGATATAAGTCGATGTGTGTGTAAGTAATGCATAATGTGTGTGTGTGTTAAAAGAAATGCGGAAAAAGACTGGGCCATTATACTATAGGGAGTAGGCAAATAATAACCTACTCCCTAAACTCGACAGATTTAAGTATAAGTACGAGTTCAAAAGCGTTTATAAAAATTGTCCTCTGCCGAGTTTAGAGCATATTTGGTGTTTTTCTTCTTGAAAACTCTAAATATGCTCTAAAATATATGAACCTAATTTTACTCTAAAAATACTGCCGTACCTGTCATTACAGCAAGGTGATTACGATGCCGAACAGCGACATAATACATTCCAGCGGGTACTTGAAATGCAAGGGGTGATTGTCCATCAGTATCTACAATACTACCATCGGCTAATAATAATGCTGCACGGCTTGCTATGACAGTACTTGGGTTTGCCGTATCGCGTAATTCCACTATAGACCAATCTACCACTGCCTTATTGCCTGTGTTATTGATAGCGTTAGCCGTTATCTGTTCGTTTCCTCCTGTACCGACAAAATTGTATCCTAAGCTGCTATATGGTTCTTTGGTAGGTAACATATTCGCCAAATTATCATGCATCAAAGTTCCTGTATTATAAGCTCCTTGTAACAATGCCTTTACATTCAAATTACGAATAGAAGATATCATAGGATACTCGCAGCTAATTCGTAAAGCATCTATTTCATAATCCCCTTGACCATGATGTTGCAAATCTATTTCAAGTGTATTGATCGGCAACATAGAAGGTGCAGTCTTAGTAGCAATTGCTGTGCTAGGATCAGGTTCTACACTTGTATCTGGATTGAGCCATAAGTGTACCGTGTCGTCCGTATCGCCAAGCACATATCGAGCTACTACCCAATATGTCTGTCCTGCCGCTACAGCGACTCCTGTATCATTATTATCAATAGCAAAATTGCTGCCCCATCTTTTACCAATTGCTAAAGCTTGACTTTGAGCAGGTTTTACAAAGAAGTGTCCATCACCAACTGTATTAGCTTTCACTAGAAAACTCACCCATACTGTCTTTCCTGCTGTTAGACTATTTGGACTTAAATCTCTCACCAAGGAGGTATAATTGGAATTGGCTTGCAGGTGTAATCTATTACCTATACTTGCTATGCCTGTGTATGCAAGTGAGCCTGACTCAAAACTGATGTTGGCATCGCTGCCATTTGTTGTCCAGCTATTCATCAAACCACTGCCCCCTGATGCGTCTGTAATCGCAGAACCTACCGTATAGTCAAAATTTTCACTCACTAATACACACTCCAATTGATCACAAATATTATTCATATTGGCATCATTAAGTGCCGAATTTGGACAATCATCACAAGCATCAGGAATAGCATCTGCATCGGTGTCTATATTATTATCTCCACCTAAGCACGAATCCACCAAATCGCAGATGCCATCATTATCTGTGTCTTGTGTACAGTCACATATTTGAGTACTAGTATTGAATAATTCCACCTTGTTCCATCTGCCACCTTCTTGTGGTACAAAAGCAATACGCTTTTCTTCATTAGAAAAACGTACTATCAAGGAATCTCGTGAAGTATTCCAAGTCGTTTCTGGCAGTGCATCGCCACTATGATGAGGATACAAGAGTACCTTAAAATCAGGTGCTACACTATTGCTTTCTACTACTAAGCGGAAACGGTCGATACCATTAACTGTAGGAATTGTGTCGCCATTACTAATTACAAATTTCAATGTATCAATGTAACCT
>CALGLY010000579.1 GCA_937959095.1 uncultured Saprospiraceae bacterium | reverse complement strand
GGAAGTAATGGCAGATGCGGTTCGGGCATTAGACCATAGCAATCGCCCGATACATTATGAAAGCCGCGAACTCGACGCACCTTTGGATAATACGAAAAGTAAAAACCCTTTTGTCTTGATTCCAAGTGCTATAAAAATCATCAAGAGTCGGGAACGCCTCTCGCATTTTGATATTAATAGCATGATGTACCCGATGCCAGAACGCGCGGTGGAACTCGCCAAACGTGACCCGAATCGTCCGCAAATCATTTGTGAATACGCCCATGCGATGGGAAATAGTACAGGACATTTCAAGGATTTTTGGGATGCCTTCGAGGAGCAACCAAATATGCAAGGCGGCTACATCTGGGATTGGGCAGATCAAGGCTTGCTAAAAACGAATGAAAAAGGCGAACAATTCTATGCTTACGGTGGCGACTATGACGATACGCCCAATGATGCCAATTTCTGTATTAATGGTATCGTTTTTCCAGACCGCCGACCAAAACCTGGACTAGAAGAAGTAAAATATGCACAGCAGCACGTCAAGGTAAAAGCGACGGATTTGGCGCAACAAAACTTTACAATTTACAATAATTATTTCTTTAAAAATCTCGATTGGCTCGATATTACTTGGCAATTAGAAGCCGATGGCGAAGTAATACAGAGCGATTCTTTGGGACGTTTCAATATTGCGCCACAAGAAAGCGCGTCTATAAAAATTCCATACAATACCGCTTTTGATACGGATAAAGAATATTGGCTCACCGTTCGTTTCAGTGCAGCCGAAAAACAAACTTGGGCAGATGCAGGGTACGAAGTCGCTTGGGAACAATTTCAATTGCAAGCACCACCAACGACTGTCACGCCTTCCATTCCTAGCGACTTAGCCGTGCTAAGTCTGAATGAAAGTGCTACCAACTATGCTATAAAAGGCGCAGATTTCAGTCTAAATATTGATAAAAAGACAGGAAGAATTACCGATTATAAATATCAAAATACAAAATTACTGGATGTCGCATTACAGCCAAATGTCTGGCGCGCACCCACCGATAATGACACCGGTACTGACTTTAATCCTTTAGCGGCTTTCCCTGCAAAGACTTGGCGAAATATGGGATTGGATGCACTAGAAGATGTGGTAGAAAATGTACGTGTGCAAGCTTCCGATGAACAGCAAATCATTGAAGTAACTATCCAAGGAAAACTACAATCGGCAAGTGTAAGCTTCCCTTATCAACAAAATATTACGATACTAGGAAATGGCGAAATGCGAGTACAACAAAGCCTAGAAACGCCTAATGTATTCAGCTCTCTAGGCAGATCTACCTTTTGGGGTGGGCTTATTGGTTTGCTTCTATTTGTGGTCTTGCTTTGGCTGACTTGGGCGTATCTTTCTGCAATGCTTGTAAAAATAGTGCTAAGTCTTCTTTTCGGGCTTGGCTTATTAGGTTCAATTGCAGCTTTCTATAATGGCGCGACGGATTATTTCAAGAAGAAGCCTTTACCAAAAGTAGGTTTACAAGTTTTTGCACCAAACGATTTGGAGCAAGTAAAATGGTTCGGAAAAGGGCCACACGAAAATTATCCTGATCGAAATAAGGGCGCACGCACGAGCCTTCATACGTCTAGTGTTGCAGATTTATACACGCCTTATGTGAAGCCACAAGAAAACGGCAATCGCACCGATATTCGTTGGGTAGAACTGACGAATAGTGCAGGTAAAGGCTTCCGAGTAGAAGGAAATAGCCTGAATTTTTCAGCGCACGAATATAGCTTGCAAAACCTAACGGAAGCAAAACACACCAATGATATAAAAGCAGCGGAAAACATCACTTTAAATATTGATTATGCGACTTCGCCCGTGGGTGGCTGTTCGTTTGAGCAGAATTTCAGGACAGAATTGTTTTTGGATGCTGACCGCTATGAATATAGTTTTGTATTGAAGCCGAAATTTTAATAGACCATTTGAATACAGAAAAAACAATTGAATAGTTAAGGGAATCGGCAAAAAATAATCTACCCACTCTGACTTGTTCTTCCTGCCCGAACAAGCGGAGCAGGCGGGTTTCCTTCTAAAAAATCGAAAAAATAAGTCCGTAGCGACGGCTATGCACTGATTTTTTCAATTCTTTAGAAGAAGAAAATATCTACGCCATAATAGATACCTTATTTATTGCCGATTCCCTAAAATAAATAGGTTAAATGAAAACAGAAAAATTGTCTATTCAGAATAGGAGTGGTGAAGCATTAGCCGCTAAATTATTCTTTCCTATCAATGGTACATATCAGCAAATCGCGATTTTTGCCCATTGTTTTACTTGCTCTAGTTCCTTGGCAGTGGTACGAAATATATCTACCAAATTAACTACAAAAGGAATTGCAGTATTGAGCTTCGATTTTACAGGTTTAGGGCGGAGTGAAGGGGAGTTTAGCGATACGAATTTCTCGCATAATATCTCCGATATAATAGATACGTCTGAATTTCTAACGAAGCATTATCAAGAGCCAACTATACTTATTGGGCATTCGCTAGGTGGAGCAGCCGTTATCAAAGCAGCCAATCAATTGCCAAATATAAAGGCAGTAGTTGCCCTTGCCGCACCATCTTATGCGGAGCATGTAGCCCAGCACTTAGTCGGTCAGAAAGAAGCGATTGAAACTGAAGGAAGTGGAACGGTATCCATAGGAGGACGGCCGTTTGTCATCAAAAAACAATTTATTGACGACTTAGAAAAGCATAATGTAATAGAGGAAGTAAAAATATTGAAAAGACCATTACTTATATTGCATTCGCCGCAAGATCGCATTGTAGCGATAGAACATGCAAGCAACTTGTATCAGAATGCTTTTCATCCTAAAAGTTTTGTAAGCCTAGATGGCGCAGATCACCTTGTTTCCAATAAAAAAGATGCTTTATATGTTGCGGATGTTATAGGAGCTTGGGTGAGTCGATATGTATCCTTGATGCAAGAAAAAACGACAGAAGTCCAGAAAGATACCAAAGGGGAACAGGTGTTGGTCTATCTGAATAATGAAGATAATTTAACCAATCATGTCTACACAGAGAAGCACCACCTTGTAGCAGATGAGCCTGTTTCTTTTGGAGGAGATGATCTTGGTCCTTCACCCTACGAATTGCTGAATGCTGCCGTTGGTTCCTGCACTGTTTTGACATTGAAACTATACGCTCAACGCAAAAAATGGGACTTGCAAGAAGTCTTTGTCTACTTGACTTATGCTAAAAAACACGCACAAGAACTCGATTTGGAATTAGAAAATATGGGGAAATTGGATAGTATTGTTAAAAAGATAAAACTGGTCGGAAATTTGGATGCAACGCAGCGCGCGCGATTGCTTGAAATCGCTTCTCGTTGTCCCGTGCATAAGACGGTTTCTAACAAAGTGTATTTCAAGAGCGAATTGATATGAATTTGAATGTGGAGGCACGGAGTTTCTTCTTTAGGGAATCGGCAAAAAATAACCTACCCATAGTTTGGATTCGTTATTTTTTCAGACAGTA
>CALGLY010000578.1 GCA_937959095.1 uncultured Saprospiraceae bacterium | reverse complement strand
AAAATATGTTTACAGTAAAAATACGCGAGCACATTATGATTGCGCACTCCCTACCCCACCCGTTTTTTGGGCCAGAACAAAAACTACATGGCGCTACTTATGTGGTAGATGTAACATTTAAATCCGCACAACTAGATGCACATAATGTAGTTATTGATATCGGAAAAGCGCACGAAGTAACGAAAGAAGTGCTGCAACCATTAGGCTATCAGAACCTAGATGAATTAGAAATTTTTAAAGGAAAACTCACTACTACAGAATTTCTAGCGAAGCATATCCATGACGCTATAAAAGCAAAAACAGCAGCTATATTTAGCGGAACTATAGGAGTAACACTAGGAGAAAGCCACGTTGCTTGGGCAAGTTATGAGGGATAGAAACATAATTTGTAGGGAATTGCTGAATTCCCTACAAATTATGCGCCTCAATAAAAGCAGTCAATAGCGTTCGATAGGATTTACTCACAGGAATTTTTGCCTCAAACAATTGGCATAAACCTCCAAGGAATTGCTTTTTCCAATAGCGATTATCACAAATCAAGAGAAGCCATCACGCAGCATACCATACAGCAACTCCAAAGCAGTACAGATGCAGCAACTGAGGAAGTTATTTATCTCGGGGATGGTGCTTGGGATTTTAAAACCTGCCAAAACTTAGGTATCCGATTTATAGGAATAGATGTGTATGAAGATGGAAAGCTAGAAGCAATGGGGGCAAATCCTATTTTTAAAGATTATACAAAGCCACTAGAAATAATGCAAGCGATAAATAGCGAAAGCTTGCTCTAAAATCCAAACAATTTCATTTCTTACAGATTCAAATTATGGCGTAATGAAATTGAAAAAATCAAGCTTGTTTCAAATATTCAAATACAGCGTTTACGCAGCAGTATTCATTAATGTATTTCTATTTCTACAGAAAGAAATTGCTTCTTCCGCGCACCGCTTTGAAGATGGTTTTTCGTGGGGAAATTTTCTAGAAGCCTACACCTCGACGGTAGATACCGCCGCTTGGGCAATCCTATTGTTGCTCTTCGAACTGGAAACCTTTGTCATTTCAGAGAAAAAAATGAAAGGCGGTTTGCAATGGCTTTTTCGCATTATTCGCGGACTCTGCTATGCGGTCGTGGTCTCTTCCTTTATTGGTTATTGCAATAATTATGGTTGGCTCATGAGCTTTGAGTCTATCAATATTCAATCGCTATGCGAAGTCGTCGGGCAATCGTGGATGATCGAGTTGGATACCTTCAAAAAAATCGCCGAATCTGACTGCGGCACGCTTGCCAAAGGAGAAGAATTCTTTAAATATAGTAGCAAAAACATCTATACCGACAGCCATTTCTTGAATGAAACCTTTTGGCTTGCACGTGTGGATATTATCAACTCTTTGGCGTGGATATTGGTGGTCGTAGTGCTAGAAATAGATGTCTTTTTGCAATACAAAGATAAATTCACAGGTCGCGCCTTTACTATAAGTAAATACGTTAAAAATGTGCTGTATCTTACCCTTTTGGGAGCAGCAATATATTGGGGTATTTTTGGCGATTTCTTAGAGTTTTGGGATGCCTTTCTTTGGATTGTAGCCTTCTTCTTTATTGAATTGAATTTGATAGAGTGGAAAAACGAAAGTGAAGCAATTTAATTAGAGCATATTTATGAAGCAGAAAGCAGACATCATCATCATAGGAGCAGGCATAGCAGGACTCACAGCTGGAAAATTGCTACAGGATAGTGGCTTTGATGTTCTAATCTTAGAAGCAAAAAACCACATAGGCGGTCGCACACACACCCTCAACTTGGGAGGCATATGGCTAGATGAGGGCGGCTCTTGGATTCATTTTCATAAAGGAAATCCGCTGACTTATATTGCAGAAGCTAATGGATTTGAAGTACTAGAAGATTTCTACGAGCCTTTCTACATTTGGGATGAACAGCAGAAAAAGGCAGTAGGTCGAGAACGCTTCGACTATATAGAAGCTGCCGAAACAGCTATCGAAGCAGCAAGTGATTATTTTGAAAAAGATAGAGGGAAAGAACATGCCTTGAGTTTCATTGAAAACTATATCAAGCAAAAAAAATGGACTCCTTCCAAAGCTCGAATGGTATATTTTTTATATGCTGCGCTCCTAGAACCGAGCTATGCGACTGACTTAAAAAATATATCTCTGGTTGATGAACAATTTATCTCTAAATTCGAGGAGGAACACGAAAATGATGGCTTGATTGTGGGCGGCTATCGACAACTTATTAATCTTTTTCAAAAAGACTTAAATATTCAACTTTCCGAACCTGTTCAGCATATCAACTATAAAGAAGATAACGTCCAAATCACGACTTCAAAAGGACAATATGAATGCCACAAAGTAATCGTGACTGTTCCCTTGGGCGTGCTAAAAAAAGAGGTAATTCAGTTCACTCCTACCCTACCCGACTCCAAGCAAACTGCGATTGCTACTATTGGTTTTGGAAATCTCGAAAAAATCATACTTCGCTTTGAAACTCCTTTTTGGGGCGATGCAAAGCATAGCATCTACTTCGGTAATAATGAAAGAGGCTTAGAATTCCCTAGCATTTTAGATTTCACTGAAATTGCAGGCGCACCG
>CALGLY010000577.1 GCA_937959095.1 uncultured Saprospiraceae bacterium | reverse complement strand
GTGTCGTATTTATTTAAATCGGCATAAAAAGCGGCATCTTGCAATTGCTTACGATGTTCTTGATTGACCAATAGCGGATTGGAGTTGAGACTATTTTTGAGTTTATGCACAAATTCCATGCTTGCGCGTACTTTTTGCAAGGAAAGCACGGGGGCAGTATAAGGCTGTTGTGCCAATTGTTTCCATTTCGGGTGCTGCCGTAGCAACCACCAACCACGTTCCCCAATGGCATTCGCGATGCTATCCCAAAGCTGAAAATCGGTACTACATAAATCCAATAAACTCGGTAATATTTCAGGAGGAAAGACCTTTCCTACTTCCTCCATCGTCCTCGTAAATTCAGGCAATAAGGGATAGAGTTTCTTTTCTAAGATTACTTCTAAATGTCCACGCGATGTAGTAGAAATATAGACTTCCTTCGCCAATTTACTGGACGTAGTTAATACAGTATTCGTGCGTGCTTGCGGTTGCGCTACTTTCCGATATTGGGTCTGAAAAGCGGCAGCTTCTAGCAATTGCTGTGCAGGAGAAAGTTCTTCGCTGATGCCCATTTCGAGCAATTGCGCTTCCACTTCCTCCGAAAAGGTCGTGCGTTCCGTGCCAAGTAAGGCGATGCGAGCGAGTTCTTGCCAAAGCATAATTAAAGATTAATTTTCAACAAAAGAAGAAAGCGTTTTTCAATTCTTTTTTTTCTAAAAAAGTGCGAATGCTTGCTTGTGCATCGGGTGCGGCTACGGCAATTATAATTTGTGGCTGTTCCAAGCGAGCTAAGGCTTGATAAGGCTGTAGAATTACGCCATAAATCTCCTTTCCTATCTTGGTGACGGTATTACAAAACCATTGAAATTCGATGCCTTTTTTGGAGAGCGAAGCGGCTATTTGTTTGCCTTTTTTGCCTGCGCCCCACACGCATAGTGGCTGCGAAGTTTTTCGTTCTAATTTTAGAAAATAATGCAATTTAAGACTTAAAAAACGATTATCCGAATAGTGCGCATCGGTACGTGAAGTGCGGTTTTGATAGTCGCGCCAATGATGTACTACTTGTGGTGTGCTTACTACTTTTAGTCCTTGCTCGTAGTAGCGAAAGCATAAATCATAGTCTTCGGGATAGGTGTCGGGTAGAAAGGCTTGGCAGCGTTCCAAGTCCTCGCGGTGCAGCATCCAAGCAGGCGAAGGAATGACACATTCTTTATAAATTGCTGAAAAATTGCGGGCTTCTAGCGTCAGTCCATTGAGCCATTGTTCGTACTTGCGGTAGCCGTCTTTTAGGTCTTCTGCGAAATAGCGCACCAAGCCTGTTGCTAGATGTCCTTTGCCATAAAACTGCAACAGGGCTTTCAGTTGTTTCAGTTTTTCGGGTGGCATCACATCATCCGAGTCCATGCGCGTGATGAATCCTCCACTACTTTTGGAGTAAGCTAAGCGCAAAGCAGGAATGATACCTTTTGCTGTATTTTGAAGGACTTGTATACGGGCATCGCGTTGCTGATAGTCCTGCAAGATGTCCCAACTGCTATCCGTCGAAAAGTCATTGACCGCGAGGAGTTCCCAATTTTCTTCGCTTTGTGCCAAGATGGAATCTAAGCATTCTGCGAGGTATTTTTCGGTATTGAAAACGGGGAGTAGGATGCTGATTTTTTTCTCCATAGATGGGCAAAGGTACTAATCCACTAACATTTCTTTGAGGACTTGTTTTATGGTAGTTATTTCCGCAGACGCAAGTGTAGCCACTTGTTTCCAAATACGTTTTTTGTCAATTGTTCTGACTTGTTCTAGTGCTATCCAGTTCGTTTGCCCTTGAAAAGAAATTTCAATTCGTGTAGGATAGGGATTAGATTTGGAGGTGATTGGTGCAATGATGACTGTGCGTAAGTGTTTATTCATTTCATTGGGAGAAAGGACTGCACAAGGCCTTGTCTTTTTCATTTCGCCACCAATAGTTGGATCTAAATTGACAATGACTATATCATATTGTGCCACACTCATAGCTCCCAAGTTTCATCTTCAAAAACATCAGGTAAGAGTAATGCATCATCGCCTTTTTCTGCCATTTGTTGAAAAGCGGCTTCCCAACCAGTTCGCGCTTTTTGGATTGGTTTTAAAATCAAAAATCCTTCTTTCAAAATAAGCTCCACTTTATCGGTGATTTCATATTTCTCAAGAATATTTTTTGCAAGACGAATGCCTTTTGAGTTTCCAATTTGAACTACTGATACTTGCATGATAATTCATTTTTTGTAAGTACTTAGTAATTACAAAAATATTGTTTTTACATTGCTTTTGCAAGTTTTCATGTTTTTATCCTAATCATCGCCTAACCTTATTTTTATCAAATGCAGGAAACTACATTTGTATCTTTTCCTGTTTCTGCAATTATGAGGATAACAAATCATAAAAAATGAAGCACACCAAATTAGCGATTGGCTTACTCTTATTTATCTTTATTTATGCTTGTCAAGAGAGAGAAGAAACGATTACGATACCCTTGGAGTTGATGGAGGAACAAGTTACACTCCTTCAAGAAGCTGCGGTATCTTTAGAACGTATAGCAGATGAAAAGCAAAAAGAGATAGACAAAGATTGGCAACGTGGAAGGTTTAATTTTATATCTGACTCCTTGTACTATAATTATCTAAAAATAGTACTCTACTATGATGATATAGAAATTGCATTCAGAGAATTAGTAGAGAAATATGATGAAGAAAAAGTAGATTTATCGTTAGAAGATGTGGCTGTATTTGAACAAGCTTTTTTTAAAAAC
>CALGLY010000576.1 GCA_937959095.1 uncultured Saprospiraceae bacterium | reverse complement strand
ATGGTACATGGTGGTTTGGCGGCGGCATTGATTTGACTCCGCATTACGTCGTGAAAGAAGATGCGGTCTTTTTCCATCAATCCCTGAAAACGGTTTGTGATAAGCATTACGAAGCCTATTATCCCATATTCAAAACGTGGGCAGATGACTATTTTTATATCAAACATCGGCAAGAAACACGTGGCATAGGCGGCATTTTCTTTGATAAATTAGCAGGACAAAAAGGCTTCACGAAGGAAAGTCGTTTTGAATTTGTACAAGATGTAGGCGAAGCCTTTGCACCTATTTATCTGCATCTCATGGAGAAAAATAAAAATCTAGCCTTCACCGAGCAAGAAAAAAAATGGCAACTGCTTCGGCGTGGTCGCTATGTGGAGTTTAATTTGGTGTGGGACAGAGGTACTAAATTTGGCTTGGAGACCAATGGACGCACCGAATCTATCTTAATGAGTATGCCGCCCCAAGCAAATTGGGTCTATGATTTTCGGGCGGAAGAAGGGAGTAAAGAGGCGGAGACCTTGAGCTTTTTGAAGAAAGGGATTGAGTGGGTATAGTAGTTATTGATATTTGAACCATATAAGGCATATAAGGTCATATAAAAACACGACAAAGTGCTACTTATATGTTCTTATATGCCTTATATGGTTTTTAGAAATCCACATTGAAATAAATAATAATAACAACATGAAAATAGTCATCATAGGCGGTCACGGCACCATCGGACGAAGAGTAACGGAACACTTCGAAAACAAGAACTACGAAGTAATCTGTGTAGGACGTAGCAAAGGCGATGCCATAGCAGACATTGCGGATACAGCTTCGATAAAAGCCTTATTTGAGAAAATAGGCAAAGTTGATGCCATCGTATGTGCAGCAGGCGAAGCGAAATGGGCGGTATTCAATGAGCTAACAGAAGAAGATTACTACATCGGTATTCGTAGTAAATTGATGGGGCAAGTAAACCTCGTTCGTATCGGGCAGCATTACCTAAATGATGGCGGTTCTATAACCCTCACAACGGGTGTTTTGGCAGATGATCCTGTACCGAAGACAGCGAGTGCAGCAATGGTAAATGGCGCGATTCATAGTTTCGTAATGGCAACAGCCTTGGAGTTGAGAAATATTCGACTCAATGTCGTGTCTTCTGGTTTGGTAGCAGATGCAGCAGAAAAATATACCGACTATTTCCCTGGACATACCGTTATTTCTATGCCAAAAATGGTGAATGGCTACATCCGCAGCATCGAAGGGCGCGGCAATGGAGAAATTATTAGAATTTATGATTAAACAATAGACGCGGGACTGTAAGATATGAGACCCGCCTGCTCCGCGAACGGGCAGGTGTGAGACACTATTTGACTCTACAGAAAATCTCATATCTCATATCTCATATCTCATATCTACAACAATGCGCTACTTTGCAGAACTCGCTTATAAGGGAACAAACTATAGTGGTTGGCAGCGGCAACTAAACGCATCCAGCGTACAACAAATCATAGAAGAAGCACTAAGCACACTCTTGCAAACACCTATTGAAATTATAGGTTGCGGACGCACGGATACGGGGGTTCATGCGAGTCAGTATTTTATTCATTTTGATTATGAGGGAACATTTCATGAGCGATTTGTAGTGCGATTGAATCGCTTTTTGCCGAAGGATATTGCTTTTTATAGCATCAAGCAGGTCGCGGCAGACGCACACACGCGCTTCGACGCTCAACGACGGGCGTATACCTATTATCTGGCTAGTCGCAAGAATCCATTTGCGGAAGAAACCGCTTATCATATCCCGTTTTTCGACCAACTAGATCACGAAAAATTGCA
Source organism: uncultured Saprospiraceae bacterium (assembly GCA_937959095.1). GTDB lineage: Bacteria > Bacteroidota > Bacteroidia > Chitinophagales > Saprospiraceae > JAAUTG01. The sequence continues at coordinate 3,977 of CALGLY010000576.1, read as the reverse complement.
GGCAGCTGCGCAATTGTTGCTCCAATACGATGCCTTCTTTCCATTCTGCAAAACCAATAGCGATGCCAAAACGATGCTTTGCAAAATGTACCGTGCAGAATGGGAATTTCAACCTGACCAACATCGGTTGTTATTTCATGTGGAAGCCAATCGCTTTTTGCGCGGCATGGTGCGCCTTATAGTCGGGATGTGCATAGAAGTAAGCCTTGAGAAACTACAGTTAGCGGATGTCCAAAACGCCTTAGAGACGCAAACACGCCTACCTAGAAATTGGAGTGTACCAGCACAAGGCTTGTTTTTGAGTAAAGTGGAGTATCCTTTTGAAGTTTCGTAGATTCCTCTTATTTGTTCGTCTTATATCGCATAGAAAATAGACCTAATTATTCCTTTCAACTATTCCTTTCCGTACCTTCGTGTTGTGGCAATAAATAGACAACATATCATCAAGCAGCTTTATACCTTTTTCACGAATCGGATCGTATCCCATTCGATTATTTGGCTGTTCGTATTGATCATTTCGTTATTTATTGGGCAACCATCGAGTAGTTTTATAGAAGCTTTAGCGATTCAAATCACGAGTTTGCTCTTTATTGCAGGAATTGTTTACTTCAATCTTTACTATTTAATTCCCAATTTCTTAACCAAAAATAAATTCCTAACCTACTCTGCCCTATTCGTTTTGGCATGTATTATCATCACGCCGCTGCGTGCGCTTGCCTTGTTTTTACTCTTCGATATCCTGGATACGCCTTGGCCGCAAATGCTCTTTTTGAGTTTCATTTCTATTTTCTTGATTGCAAGTGTTTCTACGGTCGTCAAGATTATAAATGACTGGCTAAAACACACCAGAGAACGCCAAGAATTGCAACGTCAAACGATGCAATCGGAGCTTCGGTTTTTGAAATCACAAGTCAATCCGCATTTTTTATTTAATACCCTCAACAACCTCTACGCCCTCACGCTAAAGAAAGATGACCGCGCCCCTGAAATCGTCATTAAGCTCTCGGAGATGATGCGCTATATGCTTTATGAATGCAATGAAAAGCGCGTTCCGCTCAAGAAAGAAGTAAGCTATATTCGTAATTATCTCGATTTGGAACGCCTGCGACAAGGCAAAAAAGTAGAGATTAATTTTGAGGTAAGTGGTTTAGTGGGCGAACAACAAGTCGCGCCTTTGATGTTCACGCCCTTCTTGGAGAATAGCTTCAAGCACGGACTAAATCATCATCTTACACAGGGTTTCGTGAATATTCAATTGAGTGTAGATGAGCAAAATGTACAATTTTTCATAGAAAATAGTAAAGCCCCTGCCCTACCCAAAGACCCCAACCGACGAAGTGGCGGCATTGGACTCGTCAATGTGCGTCGTCGCCTAGAGTTACTTTATCCAGAGCATTATGACTTAGATATTGATAATAATCCGAATACCTACGCGGTTAATTTGTTGTTGGAGTTGGAGTAGATTTCTATTGCACCTTAATACTGAATCCATGAAAAATCCTTATATCTTTTTGCACTTATCAATACCAAAATAAGGAACGTTCTATTCACTTCCATAGTTGGATGCCAACAGACACTTTTCTAGTCCAGATGAATTGTAAATTTTGTAGCTACTAATGACAAATAACTTTTGCTAGTTATAATAAAATCTATTTTAAATCAAAGATTAGGGCTTTATATTATGAAATCAAGTCATGTTTTATTAAGTATTTTTTGCTTATACGGAACACTTTGTCTAGCACAAAGTGATAATCAAGAAAAACTATCTATTTATGCCCAAATTGCTATGGAACGTATAGGGTATATGGAACCAATGGTTGTTCAAGTTTCTATTCCAGAAAATTTTGTCTACAATACCAATATTGGTTTACGAGTAATGATGAGAGAAAAAGGAAGCAAAGATTGGACAAAGTTAATTACCTCACGATTAAAATACCAGAACTTAGTAAGTTCTAGTTACGATGCTGAATTTTATGGACGTCCTATAGTAGAAACGTTATTTATAAACGCTAGATATTTTATTCAATTGACAAGAGAAGATAGGATGTATTATTGGTGGTTTCAAGAAGATAAAAGCTATGAGTTTCAAGTATGGTTTTTTGGGCGTTCAGAAAAGTTACTTGGAACTTCAAACGTATGTGAATTTACAATTCCTCATCCTCGAAAACAAGACAAAAAATTTGTTAAATATTTACAAGCACACCAACATCCAGCCTTTGTTTTTAATTATGGCACATTTCCTGATTATCTTAAAGAGGCAATCCATTTAGTAGATCGTTATCCTAAAGCTAATTTAGCAATATGGGCTAAGTTGTACATTTTAGATTATTTATTTTGGGATCGTGATTATACAGAAGAAAAGAATCAGTTAGCAAGACAAACAATCAACAGTATTAATTTAGAAAAATATTCCTTTCTCAAAGAAAAATTAGAAGTAGTTGAAAGTCTTCTTATGAAAAAGGCAGAACGCTTAAGTAATTAAAGTTTAATGAACAGTCTCAAGCATCCAATACGATTTTTATGTTTTTCCAAATCCGAGCTCAGATTATATTTTTATTCAATCTAATTTTACACCTACAAAGAGTTGTATTTGTGGGTTGAATGCAAGAGTCTATAAATAGTCTCTTTTATCAAATAGATATTTCAGATTTATCAAAGGGGATTTACCGTGTGCAAATAGAAAATGAGGGTAAAATTCAAATAGAAAAATTAATAATTAATTAATCCTGCGCCCAAAGTTGCTCATAAATGGCAGCTCGTATTTCATTATCTCGCTCATAGCCTTCAACCTGTGTTCCCCACATTTGAGACATAATGACACCCACAAATTTTCGTTTCGGATCAGCCCAAAAGTGCGTGCCTTCGTAGCCGCCACCTATCCAAATTCCTTTCTCACCAGTCCTGTGTATACGAATGGAATCCCCTGCAACCCAAAGATTATAGCCATTGTAGCCATAAGGGCTATCCAATTGCGAATGAGGTGCGTAAATATCTTCTACTGTTGTTTTATCTAGGAAACGATGTCCATTGAGTTCGCCATGTGCTACGAGCATTCGCACAAAATCGGCATAGCCATCCGCGGTAGCGACCATCCCTTCACCACCAAGATACAAAGTATGCGAAGGCTCATAAATTGGAAAAGAGGGTCCAAAAATATCGAGTTCGCCGTCTTTTGCTACTCGCAGCACAGTATCCGCTCCTGATATGCTCGGAGGCAATTGTTCCAAATCGGCTAAACCATATTGCAAGCCTTTTATTTGCATAGGTTTCGTAACACGTTCCTTTACTAGTTGTTTTAACGTTTTACCACTAGCGCGTTCTGCCACAAAACCGAGTATTGTGGTATTTGTACCATAAAAATCATTCGATCCAGGTTGTTGGATTAATGGAAGCGTAGCCATTCTATCAATAAATTCTTTGCTATTTTGGGAAAGGGGTAAATTTTTACTTCCTGCCAACGAATCGAGACACTCAAAGCCCGTGAGTGCATAATAAAAGCCTGCTTGATGATTCAATAAATGCAAAACGGTCATTTCGGTATCCATTGGCACGAGCGTATAAGCACAACCTAAGACTCGATCATCACCTTCCAAATCGCTTAAATTTCGTCCATCTTCCGTGACGGCTACTTTCAAATCTTTGAATTCTGGAATATACTTCGTTACAGGATCATCGAGCTTTAGCAATCCCTCTTCTACCAAATCTAAAGTCGTGGCTATTGTCACGATTTTACTCATCGACCAAATCCGAATCCAAGTATCTTTATCAATTTTCAGGTCGGGTATAAGTCTTTTATTGACGGCACTATGTTCATAAATGGCAGTGCCATCTACATTTTCTAAGCGTACATATACAAAAGGATAAAGCTCTTCTTCAATGAATTTATCTATTACGGCATCAATCTTTTCTGTATGCTGTAATACGATATTAGTATCCTGTATTTTATCCGATAAAGCCTCGCTCTTGCAAGCAAAGAT
>CALGLY010000575.1 GCA_937959095.1 uncultured Saprospiraceae bacterium | reverse complement strand
TTTCCTTCTTTGCAGCAGGGACAGCGGTTTGTATCCTCCCCAAATAAACGCTTTACCGCTTTGGCTTTGCGTTCTTTTCTCGTCGATAGTGGTGCTACTTCGACGCGCCCCAAAGCTCTTTTGGCAGCTGGAATATCCCGTTTTTTCGTTGCATTGGAGACCAAACCATACTTGCGTACTTTACGAAAACCCTTCGGCAAAATATGCAGACAAAAACGACGTAAAAACGCCTCACCTGTGAGCGTCATCAGCCTTTTCTTTCCTTCTTGCTTGTAGTCTTTATACTCAAAAGTGACGCTTGTATCGCTAATATTTTTGATGCGATGATTGGTGATGGCTACGCGATGCGAGTAGCGAGCCAAATAATCGACTACTTTTTTCACCCCACAAAAAGGCTGCTTTGTATAGACCACCCAATCCTTTTGATAAAGCTTGTTTTTCCATTTTTTGTAGGCATTATCCCTTAGAAAATCGGGCGGCAAGTCGAGTTTTTTTCTTGTATCAACCGATGAAGCTGCGCCATAAAATAGCCTCGATACAACTTTTTCATCGCTGCTACAGGAAATAAGAACGTCCCCTTCTTGCCGCGCTTGGGGTACTGCCATTCGTCTTGCTCGTTCAGTCCACCATCAGGTACAATACAGTGGACGTGCGGATGCAAGCATAGGTTTTGTCCCCAAGTGTGCAGTACCATCGTCGCTGCCGTTTTTGCGCCCAACCATTTGTCGTCTCTCGCCAAAGTATGGAGGGTGTGCCAAGCGGACTCGAACAACAAAGCATACATCGCTTTCGGGTTGCGAAGGCAGAGCGGATTCAGTTCATGCGGGAGCGTGAAGACGACATGATAATACACCACAGGCAAGAGCAATTCTTCTTGCTCTATGATGAACATTTCTTTGTTTACCCCCTGACACTTCGGACAATGTCTGTTCCGACAAGAATTGTAACTAATACGCAACTGTCCGCAAGCCGTACAAGCATCAATATGTCCGCCCAAAGCTGCCGTGCGACAGCGTTCCAATGCCGAAAGTGTCCGCATTTGATGTGCCGATAACTTCCCCTTGAGCTTGTCCGAAAAACGATGAATCACTTCGGCTAATTCGTACTTGGGTGGCTTCATTTCACTCTACTCGAAAGTGCCACATCCAAGACCGAAATCCGCTTGCCCTCTTCGGGTTTGACATGTTTCAAATACAACAAAGTCGTCGTGATGTACTTATGTCCGAGTAGAAATTGCAATTGTTTTAGGCTACCACCTGCATTCAGATAATGCACCGCAAAACTATGCCGAAACGTATGCGGAGATACTCGCTTTTTGATGCCTGAACGCTTCACGATTTGCCGAACAATGTACTGAACACCGCGATTGCTTAGAGGATGCCCTGCTATTTTATAGCTTTCCAAAAGGGTATCCTTTGGCACGCCACCTCGTGCTTTGCAGTAGCGATTAAGCGTAAGGCGCAACTCTTCCCCATAATACACCACTCGTGTTCTCTGTCCCTTCGAGTTGCGAATATGAATACTCCGATGATGCTTGTCAAAATCACTAACCCCCAGTCGTGCCACCTCTCGAACACGCAAGCCCGTATCGTATAGTAAACTCAATAATAGCAATTGCCGCATATCCCGACACGCCCGACGAAGTTGTTTGATTTCTTCAATACTCAATATTTCCACTTCATACTTCGATAGGCGCGGATTGGGTATCCGAACCACCAAATCCAAGCGATGCACCACATGCCGAAAATAGTACTTCAAACCACACACTCGAAGGTTTACTGTCGAGGCACTTTGTCCGCGTTCGTCTCGTTCATAGACCAAGAAGGCTTTGAGTTCATCTACCGTGCAGTTTTCTGGTAGGCGTTGGTAGTACAATATCAAGGCGCGTACGCCTCGAATGTAGTTTTGGCGCGTAGCATAGGCATTGTTCAGCAGAATCATCTGGTTATCCATCTTCTGCAATGCACCATCAAATTCAGTTACTCCTGTGCTTTTGAATGTTTTTTTTCATATTTTGTATTTTGTCCATAAATATAGGACAATACAGACTAAACTCGGAGCATCCTTAAGCTGCGACGGAGGAGCTTTGTTCAACATAGTTTACAGATTGTACAGCCTACCGCTAATATCCACATGAGCAGGTAGACGGATGATAACTTCTTGTGCTGTTGGTTCTATTGTCATAGTTTTATGTATTTCAATTTACAAGTTACACGAATTTTGAGAAAAAGACAAGAACGCTTTTATGGCTTCTCCCAAAATATCCGTACCTTGAATACATAATAACAACCCTAAAACTCCCAAAACCCCTCACTCAAGAGAACTTCTACCAACTCTGCCGAATGAATGAGGATATCGCCTTCGAGTGCGACGCAAAAGAAAACGTCATCACCATGCCCTTGGAAGGCGATGAAAGGGACAATATTGGGACAGTAGTAGATAAAACCATTCCACACTATGAATAAGAAACAAGAAGCAAATTACGATGTGGTGATTATAGGTGCAGGACTTTCAGGGATTGGCGCAGCCTATCATCTTCAAGATAAATGTCCTGATAAAAGCTATACGGTACTAGAAGGACGTGCAGCAATGGGTGGCACTTGGGATTTGTTTAAATATCCTGGCATTCGCTCCGATTCAGATATGTATACGCTAGGTTTTTCGTTCAATCCTTGGGAAAACCCCAAAGCTATTGCCGATGGACCTTCCATTCTACAATACATTAAAGAAACGGCCAAGAAGTTTGGTATTGATAAAAAAATACAATATCAGCACAAAGTTATAGATGCTAATTGGTCCTCCGAAACTCAGTCTTGGACACTCCAAATAGCTCCTAATGAAGAGGTGGAGTATGAATCCATTGAATGTAAATTCCTCTTCACTTGCTGTGGCTATTACAACTATCAGCAAGGCTATCAACCCAAATTCCCGAATAGCGAATCCTTCGCAGGCATGCTTATACATCCGCAAGCATGGGATACAAGTTTAGATTATACCAATAAAAAAGTGGTCATCATAGGTAGTGGAGCAACTGCAGTAACCCTCGTTCCAGAAATGGCGAAAAAAGCAAGTCATGTAACGATGCTGCAACGCTCCCCAACTTATATTATGAGTGCGCCAAGTGAAGATAAGATGGCCAATTTTCTCATGCGAATATTGCCTAGCAAACTTGCTCATGCGATAGTCAAGTGGAAAAATGTATTAATCGGTCTTCTCTTTTATAAAGTATCTCGTCGTTGGCCTGATTTCGTGCGGAAGCTGCTTCAAAGAAGCGTGAAGAAAAACTTGGGCGATAAGTATTTAGATAAAGATTTTAGTCCAAAATATAATCCGTGGGATCAGCGACTTTGCCTCATTCCAGATAGTGATTTATTTAATGCCATAAAGGAAGATAAAGCGGAAATCGTAACAGATACCATTCAGCAGTTTACTTCTTCGGGTATTCTACTTGATTCAGGCAAAGAGCTTGCCGCCGACATCGTAGTGAGTGCGACAGGCTTGCAAGTGCAACTACTCGGTGGTATGCAACTAAAAGTAGATGGGCAAATAGTCAATACCAAAGACTTGCATTGCTATCGCGGGGTCATGTTCGGCGGGCTGCCCAATTTTGCCATTGCTGTAGGCTACACCAATGCTTCTTGGACACTGAAATGTGATTTGAATTGCCACTTTGTTACACGTGTCCTAAATCACATGACCAAACACAAGTATGTTAGCTGTATTCCACGTTTCGATAGCAGTGTTTTTGAAACCGAATCTCTTTTAGATTTTGATGCAGGTTATATTCAGCGTGCTGGCGATATTCTACCTAAGCAGGGGTCAAAAGCACCTTGGAAGGTTTATCAAAACTATGTGCGTGATACCTTCTCCTTGAAATATAGCCCCGTGAGTGATACGTATTTGGAGTATAAGTAATCAGAAAATCGCAAACAAAACCTATTTTTAAGCCTTCCACTAACGACAATAAACACTGTACTATGCAATATTTAAAAGGTATATTATTTTTATTTTTCACTTGTTTTCTCGCAGGATTACATGGGCAGGATACTGCACCTATTGTTCATCTTACGGCTGATGTTGTACTAGGAGACGCGCCTTTAATCGTTAATTTCTCTGCCTTAGGCACGAATGATTTAGAAGGAGAATCCTTGCAATATTATTGGAATTTTGGAGATGGAACACTTGTCTCAAACGGCCCAATAACAGTAGCACATACGTATAATATTCCAGGGATTTATAAAGTATCCCTTTCTGTTTTAGAAGCATTCGATCCACTCGATCCTATATCTACACTAAGTGGTCTTGCAGAAATAACTATTACCGTGAGAGCTCCGATTAGCATTTATGATATTGCCTTTAAACCCATTGCTGATGCAACATTGAGAGCTGGGAGTATCGATCCAAATATTCAATATCTACGCTTGGATAATGGAGTAAACTACACTGAATCCTTCTTAAAGTTTGATACGGAAGATTTACCTGCTTGTGGTACAATTAATGGCACTCGGTTAGCCATGTCTTATGATGCTTTATCGCCAGAAACAGGAAATGTGGAAATTCATTTAGGCTCACACAATTCATGGACAGAAAGCAATCTAAGTCCCCCTCCAACAAAGCTTGCCTTATTAGA
>CALGLY010000574.1 GCA_937959095.1 uncultured Saprospiraceae bacterium | reverse complement strand
GAGTTATAGAGGAACTGAAAAAGCTTGGAGCAAGTACAAGTGTACGGCTTCCTGATGATTTTAATAGAGCACTTCTGTATGCGAAAGATAGTGCAGTAGATAGTTTACGGCTTGTTGCATCCAAGCCATTACACGCAGCGGCGTTGATTGATATGGGTATGACCTTAGACGAGTTTTTAAGCGATCATTGGGCGCGATTAGAAATTTCTCGCCTCTTTGAGCCGTTCTTAAAACTGCAGATGCCGTTAAGCTTGCCACACTCTAACCGACAACGGCATTGTTATATTCTGGGAAAGAGCGGAAGTGGAAAAACAGAGCTTTTAAAACAATTAATTCATAGCGATGTGCAAGATGGAAATGGGGTGTTTTTGCTTGATCCACATGGCGATCTTGCCGAAGAGTGTTTGCAGTTTGCCCTTTTTGAGGACGAAGCTATACGCAGGCGTTTAGTGTATATTTCGCCCGAATTTATCACGAAAGGCTATATTCCTCAGTATAATCCTTTAGAGTATAAATCCAAAGAAGGTACAATTGAAGAACAACGAAACGATATATCCGTTCGAGCAGAAGAATTAACAGCAGCGTTTAAGGCGATTTTAAAGAGTGAGTTTTCACCGAATATGGAATTACTTCTTTTAAATTGTATTCGTTTGCTTTTAGAAGTGCCGAATGTACATATTGGAGATTTTGTAAAAATGCTTTATCCAGAAGGACCTGGCAGTAGTCCGTATGCGAATTTTCTGGAAAATCACTGGAATGAAGAGCTTCAAGGATATTTTGAATATATTTTTCCTGCGAAGCGTCTTGCAACGGCAAAGGCAGCTATTATAACGCGTTTTACAAAGGCTCTAAGCAATCAGTTCGTAAAAAATATGCTGTATTGCAAAACATCGAGTTTTGATTTTAAGGCGCTTTTAGATGAAGGAAAGATTATCATTGTGAATGCACAGCAGAGTAAGTTGTCTGAAGCGGGAACCAATATTTTAGGAGCACTTTTGACGGCAGAGATGACGATTATGGCACTTGGGCGAGCGAATAAACCAAAGGCAGAAAGACATCCTGTGTTTGCCTACATTGATGAATGCCAAAACTTTTTGAATGATAAGATTGATAAGTTGCTTGCAGAAGCCAGAAAGTATGGCGTGCATTTGATTATGGCAAATCAATTCTTGGGGCAATTTGAAGGAATGGGACGACTGAAAGAATCTATTTTTGCCAACACAGCAATTAAGTTCTGTGGAAGTGCATCAGCGCAGGATAAAACGACTATGAGTAAAGAACTGAACTTTGATTTTAACGACTCAAAGCAACAACTAGGAAAAGGAAAGTTTGTATGCAGAATAGATCCGTATAAAGGAATGATAGTGCAAGGTTCAGGTGCGCTGATTCCTCCCCTGCATAATAATCCGAATTATACGAATGAGCAGAAGTTAGAAACACTTATTGAGGAACAATTAGGACTTTATTATCGACAGTTTGTTTCTGGTCAAAGGGTACAGCTAAAAGATGAAGAGCCGACTGATCCAACCGAAATAAGCCCAACTATTGATAATGATACGAAGCCTTTTGAACCTATTATAGAAGACCTTTAAACCACGAATCAATGACAATCCAAGAACGAGAGATCAATATTTTGAGCTATTTGCTGCGCTATAAGTACATGAATTCGTATCAAATAAAGCGTATTTTTTTTGCAGGACAGACGAATGCGAATATGCACAGGATACTAAAAAAGCTGCAAGAAATAGGGTTCTTAGAACGGATTCGGTATCCTTCAACACCCAATACTAATTTGGGAAGTTTGCTCTATTTAACACAAAAAGGAGCGAACTTCTTAGCAGCAGAGTGGCGAGTACAACGAGATGAACTAGGCTATAAGCGAATTACGAAGCCTTTGCAGAGTATTAATCATGTGTACCACAGAATCCGTTTGGTGGATTTTTGGATTCGTTTAGACGAAGAGATAAACAAGAGCGATATAGAACTAAAATATATTGCCACAGAGTACCATAAAGAACCAAAAGGAGACTTGTTTTTTGCGAGGACAACCATTATGACCAAAGACAAAACACATAAGCTGATACCAGATATTTGTTTTATTCTTAAAAATGAAGTAAAAGGAACGGAAGTAGTGTTTTTTGTAGAGATTGACACGGGAAAGGAAACGATTATGGGGCGGTTTCATGCTTCTCGCCCTGGTTCTTTGCTGCACAAGTACCAAACCTATGAACGGATTTTGGTAGATGGTGGTTGGAAAGACGGATTAGATACAAAAGCACAAGCGTTTCTTGTCCTAACGATTACAGAAAAAGCCAACCATGTGCAGACTATACGCAACCGTTGCAAACCAAAGTTGCAGTACCCTCATTTGTTTTTGCTCTCGACTCATGAGATGATTGAGGACAATGGGATTTTGTTTGCGTTGCCGTGGGATCGGATGGATGGGAAAGCCAGTTCTATACTCATTAAACGATGAATACACTCTTTTTATTCTCTATTTTAGACACACTTATAAAACAGACAGATATGAAAAAATTTATGTTTTTATTATTGATTATCCTTGGTGTTGGTACGCTTTGGAATGGCTTGGTTGTTTTTAAAGGAGTCAATCTTTGTTTTCGTGCCCGAGAGCCTTTTATTAGCATTGTTCCCGCTTTGATCGTGGTAGGCTTCATGATTGCTACGAATTTTATTTTTAACCTTGGGAAAACACCAAATAAAGAGAAGATTGGAAATATTCTGAAAGGACTTTGGGCTGTTGTTTTGTGCTGTAATATTGCTATGTCTTTTTGTGGGTATACTTCTTTTATACGTGGAAATGTGCAAGGTATTCATTTAGGGTTTCTTATTATGTTCTCATGTATTACAGCAGCGTGTCCTGTGTTAATGATAGAGGTGGTTGAGGGGATGGAGAAGAAGAAGGAGGAAGAGGAGGGGTGGTAAAATAAAATATATATTTTTGAAAGATTGTTTTTTTTATGTATATTCGTTTATTGTAATATTTCCTTTAATGAACAGAAAATCAAAATTTTATTATCATGAGAAGAAGAAATTTTATAAAGAATTTTGCTATTACAGGTTTAGGAGTGAGTATGTTTCCTCAGATGGCTTTCCCAAAAGAAAATGATCCTAATTATTGGAAGTTAGTTGGTTTTCTATTACCATTATTAGCAGAACCAGTGATAAGAGCAGGAATAGATTGGTATACGGGAACAGGAGGAAATGATGAAGATCATAAAGGGATAATTGTGAATAATACTATTACAAACGTGATAGAATCAGCTAAGACGGATAGAGATTATAAAAAAATAGGTGTACAGTATGACGAAACATATAAAAGAATTATTGAACCTTCGATTAATACTAGTGGGTT
>CALGLY010000573.1 GCA_937959095.1 uncultured Saprospiraceae bacterium | reverse complement strand
TGCAATCACGATAGGTTTTTCATCTTTGGTATAAAAAATATCTCCGTAGGGTGCGATGTTGGGATGCTTCGTCCCCATGCGTTGCGGAATGTGCTTGCCCATCAGCCAATTGGTTGCTTGATTGGCAAGGGATGCTACAGCAGCTTCCAGCAAGGAAGTACTTACATAAGTGCCTTCGCCCGTGCGTGCGCGATGGAGCAAGGCTAACAAAATTCCTTCTTTTAGTTGGTGCGCTGCCATCAAATCTATCAAAGCGACAGGCATACGGACAGGGTTGCGTTCGGCTTCGCCATTCATGTGTAGAAAACCCGTTTCTGCTTGCAGTACTACATCGAAAGCAGGGCGTTCCTCGTCTTCTCCAAAACCAGTAAGTTGTGCAAAAATGAGTGCAGGATGGATTTTTTTTAGGCTTTCGTAGTCAATTTGTAGTTTTTTTGCAGAAGCTATTTTGAAGTTACTAATGACCACATCGGCTTCTTGGATGTGCTGTAAGAGTTGGGCATGATGGGCTTTATCGGAGAGGTCTAGCATGAGGACTTCTTTGCCCCAATTGACGCTGCAATAGTAGGCAGAATGTGCTTTTTCGCGTGATTCATTGGGCAATCGCCATTGGCGAGTAATGTCGCCGCCTGTTTTTTTATTTTCTATTTTTAGAACGTCTGCTCCTAATTCTGCGAAGAATAAGCCAACGGCTGGGCCTGCTAGGATGCTTGCGAGTTCGATTACTTTTAAGTCTTTGAAAAAGGTATTTGTCATGTTTTTCTATGCTTTGGAAAGCACAAAGAAACACTATTTCACCTAAACAAATCCTCGAATTATCAAATCACTAACCTTTATTCTTCAATATGTTTGATTTTATCGCGCCATATTTTCACATCTTTATTTAAGCTTAGGAAGCTTACTATGAACATGAAAAGAAGGAGTAAGGCTAATATAGCATAACCAATGCCGAAAAAATGCCCTACAATTGTACTTGCTACGATAATAAGTCCGCAAACTCCAAGAATGAAAGCGGTAGATGCTTTATGCGACATGCCAAAGAACAAAACGAGATGATGCAAATGCGTTTTATCTGCCTTGAATGGACTACCGCCTTTTTTGATACGTCCACGATAGACCCGCAAGGAATCAATAACGGGAAGTGCCAGTACACCTATTATTAAGGCTAAAATTAGATTGAATTGTGGTAAGCTTTCAGCAGCTTGGATGATAGAAATTGCTGAAATAATTAAAATGAATCCAAGGAAAAGCGAGCCTGCATCACCCATGAATATTTTTTGTGTTTTACTCAAATTGAAGCGTAGAAAACCTACCAATGCTCCAATAATAGCAAGGAAAAGCAAACACAAGAAGCTATTCCCTACAAGGAAGGCAAGGTAAGTGAAAATAGCCAAGCCAATAATAGCCAATCCTGCTGCAAGACCATCAATACCATCCATGAGGTTGAAGGCATTGATAACGCCTGTGATGATGGTAATGGTAAGGATATATTGAACCCAATAAGGTAATTCTTCGATACCCAAAATACCATACATGGATTCGATAGCGATGCCATTTATGAATGCAAAGTGGGCTAATGCGAGTTGTATAAGCAGTTTTAGGATAGCCCGAATATCTAATTTATCATCAATTGCGCCTACTGCTAATAAAACTCCTGCTCCGATGGAAATTACTTTGATGACTGAAATGTCTAGCCATTCTTTATTCATCATTAGTAAGCTCAAAGCAGTTGCTACAAATACGACAATGCCGCCGACTAATGGCACTGCATCGGTATGTACTTTGCGTGCATTGGGTTTGTCTACTAATTTAATTTTGAATGCTATTCTTCTACTAATTGGAATGAAAATAATGCTAAGAATAAAAGCTAAGAGGGGAGTGAGTAGATAGTTTGTAAATTCCATGCCTTAATTATTTTACGAACTCTATTATTTATGAAGTGCAAACAAGAAAAAAGCGGGTCTCGTCTCCCTATGCTGGACGAGACCCCCAAATACACATGTTACTACACTTATTGCTATCTTCTTATGAAAAATTCGTCCTGGTGTTTGAGGTGTGCTACGCCCATATCTAAGAGCGTATCGTAGTTAAGATCCGTGGTTGCGCTAATTACGGGGGCTTTTTCGCGTACACCTAGTGCTTCCTGAATTAAGTAGTTGTATTTATTGCTAATGATGCTCCATTTGTAGCGTTTTTCGGCTACGGTCTTCATATTGTTAGCTACTACTTGCAGACTATCAGGAGTGACCTGTTCTATTAATATTTTTAAGTCTTCAAGGCTTCTGAAATATAGGCCTTTATATTGTGTGGTTACTTTATTGTAAGCCACACCGTAAGAAATAATTGGTAAACCCAAATACATCGCTTCTACTAGAGAAGGATTCGTGCCGCCTGCGGAATGTCCATGTATGTATAAGGACGCGTTTCCACGCAATACATCTAATTTTCGTTGATCGTAAATAGGATCAAGGAGAATGATATTTTTACGAATACCGTACTTTTTACGTATTTCTTTTCCATAGTCACTATTTGTCCAATTACCCACGATTACTAGCGTATTGCTAGCTAATTGAGCGTAGGCTTCTAATATGGTGTGTACATTATTTTCAGGTACAATTCGGCATACTTTGAAGGCATAATCGCCTTTCAAGAATGGAAACTCTGCTATATCTTCTTCTTCAGGGAGTACTTTCATCGTGTGATCTGCGCCATATTCAATGATCCGACTTAGTGTGCCGTAGCGCATGGCAGTATAATCTTGTATCGCTTCATTATCCGAAATGTCAATATGCGAATAACGAACTGCTAAGCCTTCTGCCCAAAACAAGTACCACTTTGCTAGCATATTCCACTTGTCGCGTTTCCATTCGATGCCATCAATAGAGATGATGATTTTCTTGTTAGTAAACCAGCGAACAAAAGGTAGCACCCACGCGCCAGCTACGCCTAGTACGAGTAGTACATCTGCAAAAAACAGTGCGTGGATTATTGAAATGGTATCGTAAGGAATGCTCTGAATGCCATTTGCATCGAGTGGTAAATACTTCAAACGTGCCTTTTTGTATGTTTCTTTGCGCTCTGCTTTCGCATAACGCTTGCCTGAACAGTAAACCGTCAGGTCATAATCTTCATTTAAATCTTGAATTAGATTCTCTGTCAATGTTTCAAAACCACCATAATTGGCGGGCACTCCTACTGTTCCAATAATTGCTACCTTCTTTTTCATAT
Organism: uncultured Saprospiraceae bacterium; assembly: GCA_937959095.1. Taxonomy (GTDB): domain Bacteria; phylum Bacteroidota; class Bacteroidia; order Chitinophagales; family Saprospiraceae; genus JAAUTG01. The sequence goes on along the minus strand of CALGLY010000573.1, from coordinate 2,142 downwards.
TCACCTTTTTGTATTTGCCTTATACTTTATAGCTATTGCGAAAAGCTTGCCAAAAACCGTAAAACATTGATTATGAGAAATTTATATTTTGGCATGCCTCTAGGAATTCCATCTCATGGAATTCGACTCTATCCGATAGACTAGATTTATTCATCATTACTTCTGGAGTTTGGCTTGAATTCCTATTCAAGCCGAAACGTGTTATCGAAACTCCGTTTCGTGTGTCGCTTTTGCCCCTAAGTGCAGTGGGACGAAACAGAGTTTCGAGCACACATTCAGGCTTGAATAAAAATTCAAGCCAAACAGATAATAAGTATTCGATAGACTAAATTTATCCATTTATAATAGTTAAACTTTTTTGCAGGAAGGTGGTTTCGCTGAATGCTTCAATTTTCTTAGTAGCAGATTTAGTTAAGGCATTATAAATAGTGGTATTACTTAATAGGTTTTGTAAGGTTGTTTTTAGTATAGTCCGTTTTCTACTATCTATTTTAAAGCCATTTTCTCCCTCTTCTACTAGTTCTACGATGCCTCCTACAGGCGGTACAATAGCAGGCAATCCATAAGCCATGCCCTCTATAATTGTCAGACCGAATGTTTCTACCCAGCCATCGGGGCGCGATAAATTCAAGATTGTATCTGCCCAATGATAGAAGGAATGCAAATCGGTTTGAGTAGGGAACATTTTTATGTTGTTAGGTAGGGTAGTAGCATCAAAGTAATCATTTATAGCCGTTTCAGAAGCATTCATAACCAAGCGGAAATCGAACTGGGGTAAATCTTCTGCAAGCTGTATGAATTCCTTTACACCTTTATAATCCTTCAAGGAGCAAACCATCAATACATGCTTAGGCGTGGAATGTTCCCTGCGATTTTTGATGGCAGTATCTAGAAATTCTTCCTCTATAGCATTGTGTAGAATATGTTGTTTCGCACTTGGAATGGGTTCTTGCTTGGCTAAAAAGTTAGAGACATAGATAATGTCATCTGCTGCCCAGCGAAGAATACCGAATAGGAAGCTTTTGAAAATAGCAGGGCGCACCGTCGTTTCGTGGAGGTGATAAACCACACGGCAGCCTTTGAGCTTTCCTAGTATCGCCGCGCCAAAAGGCAGCACGGTATTGATATAGATAATGTCTTCTTTTTGGACTTTAGAAAACAGTTTTAAAAGCAATAATACTTGACTCAATATCAGATTAAATAAGCGAATAAAGGGATTAGCGGCAAAACGATACCAATAATAATGATACTTCACATCTTCGATATCCGATAGAAAACCTTCTCGACCAGAGCAAGTGACTAATTGCACATCGAGTCCATTTTTTGTCCAGCCTTTAGCGAGTTGCATCAGCACTTTTGGGCTTCCGCTATAGTCGTTGAGTAAATGAAATGCGTAGATTTTCATAATTGCCTTTTTCTTTTTTGAACCATATAAGGCATATAAGGGCATTTAAGTTTAATTAGAAAAATCGCAAGACGATTTATACTTCTTATATGTTCTTATATGCCTTATATGGTTGAACCCTTTAAAGAGTCGCATAAATGTCTCTCAATTGTTCGCCTCTTCTGTCCCAATGAAAATGGGTCTCGAATCGCTTTCGTGCTTGTTGGCGCATGCTTTGTGCTAGTTCTTTATCTTCATAAAGTTGCTGAATGGCAGCACTCAACCCTGCTACTGTGCCTTCATAGTCTTGTTCTGGAATGGCAAAGCCACAGCTTTCGTTTATAAATTCGCCTGGCCCGCAATTATCTAGACAGATGACAGGCAAACCAAATGAAAGTGCTTCTGCCACTACCATGCCTGCGCCTTCGTGCGATGGAAAAAGGAAAGCCGAGGATTCCTTGAATAACTTCATCAAATCCTCGCGCTTTACCCAAGCTACAAACTGGATATATTCCTCGATACCTTCTTTTTGGCACAGTGCTTTATAAAAGTCAAGTTCTGGACCACTACCAACTATAGTTAGCATACATTTTTTTCGTACGCTTTCTGGGAGTTGTTTCAGGAATTTAGAGAAGGCTAAGATGCTCAAGTCGTAGCCTTTTAGTGGCACTAGTCGCCCTGCTGAAATCAGTTGAAATTTATCTTGATTTCGTTCCAATTGATAGCCAAAATCTTCGGTAGCTACCGAAGGCATAATT
>CALGLY010000572.1 GCA_937959095.1 uncultured Saprospiraceae bacterium | reverse complement strand
GGAAGTACTAGACTTTGTAAAAGGATATGGTACAACCGTAGAGACCCAACAATACAAATGGCTAGATGAACAACCCTATACAGGGGGAAATTATTATCAACTCAAACAAGTCGATGAGGACGGCAGTGCTGAATACAGCGAGATAGTGGTTGTAGAGAAGGAAACCAAAGACACAGATTTAGAGGTATTTCCAAATCCAACGCAAAATACACTACAATATCGCATCACAGATATGGATGCCCTAGCACGCGTACAGTTATTTGATATTTATGGAAAACGCCTAATGACAGACTTCGATATAGATGGTATCCTTAATTTAGAAGGTCTGCCGAAAGGAATGTATTTCCTCTTCGCAGAAACTTCTATGCACCAATATCGGCAGATGGTCGTGAAGAATTAGTGAATAGATTTTGAGTCTTGACTAATCTAAAAAATCTCGCGCTCTTTCGCATACCAATATTTTACGACGAGTTCCATTTCTACAAAAAGCAATACTAATGCAAGCAGCGATAAGCCAATAGTATAAATATCTGAAAATCCAATAAAGGATACTTGCTGGATGCTTGTACCAAATAAACCTGTTGTGCTAAGCAAAAAGGCTACCATCAATACCAAAGAAGCCCCCACGCCTATCAACGCACGCTGGAGGTGCTTGCGGACGATTGCTTGTTGCTTCGCTTCTGTTTGTACGGCGCGCATGATGCGTTCTTCCATTCCGAAAGAGCCCCCTTGTTCTTCCATCGAATCGAAGAGACTGCGGATACCGTCATCGTTATATTTTTTATTCATCTTTTTAAGTCTAAACGTTCAAATCATTAAATCGCTGAAAAAGTTTATAAAAACTCTGTCTTCCTCTATGCAATAAGACCTTCACATTAGATAAGGAAAAGCCTGTTGTTTCTACAATTTCTGCGGTAGATTGTTCTTTCAGATAGTGCATTTGTAGTACTAAGGCCTCTTTAGGCTTCATGGCAGCTAGTATGCGTGCTATCATTTGTCGCTGCTCTTGGCGTTCGAGTTGCTGCATGGCAGTATTCAAATCAGCCATTAGCGTGTCCTGTAATTCCGTAACGTCCTGATGGATACTCGTGTTGCGTTTACCTCGTTTGCGATTGAGTGCTTCATTCGTAACGATGCGATAGAGCCAAGAAGAAAATTTAGCTGTACGTTTAAATTTGCCTAAGCCCTTGAAGGCTTTGATAAAAGCTTCCTGTACCACATCCTCTGCTTCTGCACGATTTTTGACCACACCTACCGCAATAGAGAAAGCCATATCCTGATACTTCTCTACGAAGTAACGGAAGGCTTGCACATCGCCAGCTAAAACTTTATCTAGGTGTTGGTTGTCCATAGTGTTCGGTGAAATCGTTGGACTGCCCAATATACGTTGAGCAGCTCCAACAATCGGTGCGATTTCAAGTTTTTGTACTATTTTCATATCGGGAACGATTTCTAATATTCCTCCCGATATTCAGTTGCGCGCTCCTGTTCGCGCTCATAGGTCTTTGTTTGTTCGTGTCCTTCTGCCAATTTGCGTTCTACAAAGAAAGAAGCTACTAAACTTCCACCTCCGAAGAGCATAATCATAGCAGGATAAATGGTTTGGTCATTGGTTGCCATGCTAATGAAATAGGCTACGAGCATCCCCCCACCTGCTCCTAAGATAAGCATTCCAAGTTTTACGCCTATAAAATTAGGCATCCAACGGAAGCGGCGATTATCTGCGTATAAGATGCCTTTTTCTATCATTGCCATGCGTTCTGCATGTCTTGCTTTAAGAAAGAAATAGAGGGTAATACCTATCGTTACGATTAATATGATGAAAACAAAGGGTGCCATAATTATTAAATATTAGTGAATGTCAAACCTTTTAGTTAAACATTCTATAGCGAATAAATACGATTTACACCCCTAAGATGCGAGTTGCTGGATTTAGGTTACAGAAAGCAAAAAGAAATTTTTACTTTTGGCAGCGAACTGTACAAGTCTTTGGCTTTTTAGTCATTGATTTCTAGTACCCAAAGGATAAAAATTAAGGACGCATATAAAAAGTATTTCATGCAACAATATAGAACCATAGACGGTGTTTTGTACGAAAAGAAGTTGCTAGAAGCAGCCGACAAGATGATGGGCATCAGCAAGAAGGATGGTATCTCCCTCCGAGAAGCAAAACGACTTTACGTTATCGCGCTCGATCATGGTTTTGTAACGGAAATCGAGCGACGAACCCTAGAATATATATTAAATAATTATACACTAGATGCTGATGCAGTAGCATGGCTAGGCACGCGTATTGGACAAGAAACACCTATGCAACGAGCAATAAAACGAACGATTCGGGAAGCACTTGATTATCCTAACTTGGCTTGGGAAATTGCAGATAATGAAGTAGAGGCACAACAAGCGATGAATGCAGAAGTACCTTTCTTAAATGCCCTTTTTGAGGTGCTACATAGCTTCCTCAATCAGATGGAAAGTTCCTATTCGCCACGTGATATTCTATCGGAAGAGATGGGCTTAGACTTAGAAGATCGCGAATTGATTACCGAACATCTGCGCGAAAAAATAGATAGTGGCACGATTTATCTTTTCCCAAGGGATTATAAATTGGCGATTTCCAATGGCGATTTTCC
>CALGLY010000571.1 GCA_937959095.1 uncultured Saprospiraceae bacterium | reverse complement strand
GATTATTTGTGTCTCACTGCTTATTTACAGGGAAAAGGCATGTTGAGCATTTCGCCCTTTATATGAAATTCATCTTTTGAAAGTTTTACTATCCATATTATTTCTTCCTTTTTTTCTACTCTTAAGTTGTTGTTTGAATAGCTTATTCGCGCAGCATTTCCCCTATCATCAATTCACAGTAGATGATGGTTTGCCAAGTAATTTTGTTTATGGTGCAACGCAAGATGATGATGGCTATATTTGGGTTTTTACAGATAAAGGTATTGCAAAATTTGATGGCTATAATTTCAAGACTTATACAGTACAAGACGGCTTACCAACCAACGATATATGGAATATGACCAAAGACCACACAGGACGATTGTGGCTACACTGCTTTAGTAAATCACTTGCTTATCTTGAGCAAGATAGCGTTCGTACTTTTTTTAAATACGATAAGACGGAAAATGCAGCTCTTTATCCTGTAACTATTCGGCTGTCGGAAGATGCTATTATGTTGCTCAACAATATGAATCAAGAATTTATCTATATAAATGATAGTATTTCTTTTGTACCTTATGATAATTTTGAAAAACCTGCTTTGGATAACTTAATCCCACAAGTTGCAGTTGTTGGATATTTGAGTAGTGACACAATACCAAATTTACCGTTGAGCCAGTATATTCCAGATAGATTGCTAAATATAGATAAACCCCCACTTTTAGTAAGTGCAAGACAGCATTACCATTTTCAAAATCATTTAGTCTATAAAAGTTCCAATGGTATTGTTTATTTCAATTTGCTAGAGGGTAGTTATCGACAACGTTTTTTTGATGAATCATATGGAGGTGTTCCTTCCTTCATTGATTTTCAAGAAGTGGGCGAAACTTTACAAGTTTATAGCGATTTAAATCTTCAAATTTTAGATAAAAACCTTCTTTTAGTTAAAGAATATAATCTTAAACAATTTGCTAAAAGGGGATTTACAATACGTGGTTCTTTCCAGGATAAAGCTGGGAACATTTGGGTAGCTACTCGCGAAGATGGCTTATTACTAATAACTCCCAAACAGCAAACAACCCAAATGATTCACAATCAAAATATTACTACAATTCTAGGCATAGGAGAGGAACTCTTGATAGGGACAGCGGAGGGAGACATGTATATCCAAAATCCTACTTATGAGAATAAACTTATTTTAAAAGGCGAGAAATATAAGAATGACATTGTTAAATCTGCTATAGCAAGAAGAGATGAAGGAGATTTTCTTTTTGCGTTAGAACTTCGTGGGGTTTTTCAGTATGATATGGAAACTGAAAAAATTACAACCATAGATGACTATTTGACTACTCAAAATGTTTTTATTTATGAAGATGTAGTAAAGGGAATAACTTATAATTTAACTGTAGAAGAAGCACAAAAATTATTTGAACGTACTTTTTATGCACTTAAGGACTGTATTTGGGATGCTCCATCGAATTCTATTTATGAAGCTGCAAATGGTCAAACTTGGCAATTTCAATTTCAAAAAGATACCATTAAGCTTAGAAAAATTGCTAGTAATCGCTCTACTACTATAGCCGCAGATGGCACTGGGAAAATATGGATTGGGCATATTTATGGTCTAGGTAGTTTTGAGGATGATTGCTACCGATTTGAAGGAGAGAAAGATATTCCATTACTTAATACCTATGTGAATACGCTTGCTACGGATACCTTAGGCAATGTTTGGGTCGGTACGGATGGATACGGAATTTATGGATATAATGGGCAAGATATATTTGAAGTAGAGGAAACCAAAGGCGATCTTGTAGAGGATATTTATATAGATGAAGAAGGCTATATCTGGACTTCTACGAATCAGGGCTTGAAGCAGTTAGAAGTGACCTTTGGAGATGCAAAAAAAACAAGGCTTGTTCGCCATTTTCAAACAAAAGATGGTTTGCCTACCAATGCGGTCAATTGTGTTTATGTAGATAATAATTACATTTATGTAGGAACGGATAAGGGCTTAATTCGCTTAGAAAAAGATAGCCCTACTCCCCAAAAACAGGATATAAAACTCTATTTAGATAAGATTTTAATTAATGGCAAGCCGGTAGAAGAACAAGAGCGATATATCTTAAAGTATTATCAAAATGAACTTGAAATGGTATTTACAGCGCTATCTTTCCAGAGTTTGGAGGATATAGAATACCATTATCAGCTTAAAAATAGTGATCGGACAAGGCAACTGAAAAAGAATCGTAGAATTCGATATTCTTCCTTGGAAGCAGGAAATTACCAATTTGAAATTTACGCCAAAGATGCTGGTAATAATATAAGCAATGTAATAGAGCTCGAAGTAAAAATATTTCCACCTTGGTGGAGGAACGTATGGTTTAGAATGCTTATGTTTTGTTCAATATTTGGACTTTTTTATGGACTTTATCGTTATCGTATTCAGACAATCAAAAGGCGCGAAGCAGAGCATAGTTACTTTCAGCAGCAGATAGCTGCTTATGAGTTGCAAGCCCTTCAGGCACAAATGAATCCGCACTTTATCTTCAATTCGCTCACGACTATTCAGTATTTCATACAGCGCAATGATAAAAAATCGGCTACGAAATACCTCATTACCTTCGGCGATTTGACACGGGCTTTTTTGGAGGCTTCCAAAAGTCGTTATATTTCATTGGAGCAAGAATTGGAACTGCTAAAGATGTATATTGACTTAGAGCAAATGCGGTTTAATGAAAAATTTGAGACCTCTATTGTCATTGATGAGGCAGTAGATATTTATACGACTGAAATTCCCTCCATGCTATTACAGCCTTTTGTGGAAAACTCAATAAGTCATGGATTTTTTCATAAAGAAGGAAAGGGACACTTAAATATTCACTTCCAAAGTAATGGGGAAAACGATGGTATTATTTGCACGATTCGAGATGATGGCATTGGGCGAGAGCGGGCGAGACTGATTAAGGAAAATTCTATCCGAAACCACATAAGTAGAGGCACACAAATTGTGGATGAACGTTTGGCAGTTTTGAATAAAATGGAAGGCTATGATATTAAAGTAAATATTAGTGATGTCTATGATGCGAAACAAGAAGTTGCTGGCACGAATGTTCAAATTAAGATTCCCGAAATAACTAATTTTAGTTAAAACACATAAGTTGCTCTGCAACTTGAATTATACCAATCCACACTCCAAGATAATAGAAGTTTTAAATAATGGATTGGTATTAAACAATAAGATATGATTCAAGCAATAGTGATTGATGATGAGTTGCGTCCACGCAGGCTTTTAATTGATTTATTGAATGAAAATTGCCCAGAAATAAATGTTGTCGCGGATGCAAATAGTGCAGATCAGGCTTTTAACTTGATTGAAACTTATAAGCCAGATTTGATTTTTCTAGATGTAGCGATGCCTAAAGCAAGTGGTTTTGATTTGCTGAAACGCAAACCAAACGATTTGCAGTTTGAAGTGATTTTTGTAACGGGTTTCAATGACTATGCGATTCAAGCCATTGGTTTTTGCGCTATTGGCTATGTTACTAAGCCTATCAAGGAAGAAGCACTAGTGCAGGCGGTGAATAATGCTCGTAAGCGCATTGAAGAAAAACGAGATTATAAGCGCAATTTGCAGTTATTGCATAATCTTAATAATCAAGGCAGCGACGATAATATTATTGGTATCCCTACACAAGAAGGACTAGAACTGATAGCTGTGCGAGATATTATTCGCTGCGAAAGTGACCGAAAGCATACGACAGTTTTTATTGATAGACAAGATGCGTTGGTGAGTTCATATAATATTGGCAAGTTTCGCACTTTTTTAGAAGACTATCAATTTTTTTCTGTTCATAAGTCACATTTAATTAATCTGCGTCATGTGAAACGCTATCACCGAGAAGGCTTGGCATATATGTCCGATGAAGTAGCTATTCCTGTATCGAAAGTGCGTAGAAAGGAGTTTCTGGAGCAAATCAATCGGTTTTAATTACTTAGGGTAGGCAAATCTTCCGCATAAAGCACCTTCTTTTTACCTTTTAGTCGTGCCAGCTTCGGATCTTTGAACACCAATTCATGGATTTGATAAGGCGGATAGACTAAGCAATTATAGTTATTTTGTTCATCGCAAAGTACAAAGCAAACCCAAGCTAGTGGCGCATCTAAAATCGGGTCGCGCCGCTTTGGGGAACTTTGAAATGTCCATGATAGACCATAGCGGGTTGCCGAACTTTGCTTTTGTGTTTTCACTGCTAAGCCAATATCATCGACATATAAATCTTCTTCCCACGATTTATTTTTACCTTCATATATACTATAATCAGGTCCTTTTATTTGCCAATCATGCTCCCGAAAGACTTGCGCCACAGCTTCTTCGCCGAGCTTACTTACAAAATGGTCATTTTGTATCTTCGCCCGATTCGTTTGGTTACTATCTCGATAATTTACCGTAGGAATTACCTGCTGTGCAAACCTTTTCGCCTGCGCTATTTGCTGCGAAGAAATACTTACTGCTATTGGTGTTTTAAAAATTCTAAGGCTCATACTTCAATCATTGGTTCAGCATTGCTTCTATTTCTGCGCGAGTAGGAGCAGAATCTTGCGCTCCTAGTCGGGTGACTGCTACTGCGGAGGCAGCACTAGCAAAGCGAATAGCCTCTTTAAGCGACATCTCTTCCACAAGCGCAGTAGTGAGTGCGCCACAGAAAACATCGCCAGCGGCAGTAGTATCTACAGCTTTTACTTTGAATGCTTCTAGCATAAAATTTTCCGAGGGCGTGACGGCATATGCCCCCTTAGCTCCAAGTGTCACAATAACACTATCTGCTACTTGAGTTGCTAATTGATGCGCCGCTGCTTGTGCTTGTTCTATATTTTCGACAGGCGATTTTAGTAGAAAGGCAGCTTCCGATTCATTCACTATTAGTAAATGTAATTTGGCAAGCTGTTCAGGAAGTAAATCGCGTGCTGGCGCGAGATTGAGTATTGTTTTTATACCCAATTCCCAAGCTTTATCAATGATATAACTTAGTGTGGCAGGATGAATTTCGCATTGCAATAGTAAAAAACTAGCTTCCTTCAAGACTGAATCTATTGCATCAATATGTTCGGGAAGCAATTCGTAGTTTGCGCCTGGAGCGACGGTGATACAGTTCTCTCCAGCCTGATCTATCATAATGAGCGCCGTTCCCGTTGCCACCTTTTCTTTGGTCAGGATATGCTTCGTATTGATGCCATCTTCTTTGAAACTTTCAATAATCGCATCGGCAAAAGAATCATCCCCTAAGCAACTGACAAAGGTGACATCGCCCCCCGAGCGTGCTGCTCCAACTGCTTGATTTGCGCCTTTTCCACCAAAAGTCTGATGAAACACACCACCCATTATCGTCTCTCCAGGTATAGGTAGTCGTTCCACTTGCATGATAAGATCAATATTGGAACTTCCAATTACTACTATTTTTTTGCTCATATTGCTTCTAATTACAAATTCTACGTAATAATATTTAATTTTCTAGCAAGCACCAATTTTTTTTCAGAAAATAGAGCTTATTTTTGCGTTCTAGTTCTAAGAACACGATGGCAAGAGTTTTTTTTAGAATGCAGAGATGCGGAGACGCAGCGTTTTTTATAATTTCTCTGCGCCTTTGCGACTCTGCGTTCAATATAGATAATCAAATTGCTTGAAAATCCAATCAAACATATATGTTTAGATTTGAATATGAAATGTATTTATGGGCATTAATTTTAGTGCCTGTTTTAGTATTGTTTTTTGTGCTAATGTGGCGCGCGCGCCAACGTGCTATCGAACGCTTTGGAGATAGTAATTTAATGCAACAATTGATGTTGGGATATTCCGCGAATCGGCATATTCTCAAATTTGCATTAGTACTCCTAGCCTTAACTTTTTTAGTCGTAGGTTGGGCAAACCCACAATGGGGAACAAAGCGGGAGAAAGTCAAGCGGAAGAGTGCCGATGTCTTCATTGCGTTGGATGTTTCCTATAGCATGCTCGCAGAGGATTTGCAGCCAAGTCGCATGGATAGGGCGCGTCGCTTTACGGAAAATCTTGTGAATGGACTCGCAGGAGAACGTTTAGGACTCATTGTTTTTGCAGGTAATGCTTATCTTCAAATGCCCCTCACGACAGACTATGCGGCAGCAGCATTATTCACGAAAAGTGCCAATCCATTTCAAGCTCCCACACAAGGTACAGCCATTGGCGATGCTATTGATTTAGCAGAACGTGCTTTTGAAGAAGATCAGAAAAGTCATAAAGCCCTCATTATCGTGACGGACGGCGAAAACCACGAGGCAGAAGCCATCCAAAAAGCAGAAGAAGCAGCGCGCAATGGCTTGATTATCTTCACGATAGGCGTAGGTACAGCAGAAGGAGGATTAATTCCTATTCCTGTCGGAAATCGGATAGATTATAAGCGAGACAAGACAGGAAATGCAGTGCGGACAAAGCTCAATGAAGAAGCGATGCGTGAAATTGCTCGTGCAGCAGGAGGTGCTTATTTCAGCCTCGCACAAGGGAGCGATAGGGTAGTGGAAGCCCTTCAAGATCGTATCAATCAATTAGAAAAACGCGAATTTGAGCAACGCATTTTTGATGAATATGAAAGCTATTTTCAATGGTTCATCGGCGCAGCTTTGCTCTTTTTGATACTTGATTTTATTATCTCTTATAAGAAAAGCGGCTTATTGGAAGGGCGCGATTTATTTGGGTAGGGCTTTGAATTAATAATTCATAATTGACAATGAATAATTAGAACTTGCAAAAAAAGACTATAGAACTGTAGCGTTTTTTGTAAGGCCCTTGCTATAAAAAAGGGAAGGAATCATTGT
>CALGLY010000570.1 GCA_937959095.1 uncultured Saprospiraceae bacterium | reverse complement strand
TAATGATGCAGATGAAGCAGCAAACTGTGATATTTACGATGTAACAGATTTATGTTTTGATGGTGACTTCGTTGTGATTGATGCTGGTGATTTCCCATACCAAAACATTCCATCATGGAATGCGGTATCGCAATTCTCTGGCGTTACAGAAACCTATGTATCTGCACAAGCATATGGTAACATCATCTACCGTCAAATCTTGAAGGTGAACGATGGTGTAGCACCAACGATAGCGGTAACCAACGCAGGACCATTCTGTGGCGGAGATGATGAGAACTGTACAGCCGATGTAGCCTTTAGCTTCACGGTAACAGATCCATGTTCAGCGAACTTAAGTGTAGCACATACACTAAGTCCATTTGGAGAAGGAGCAATCGTAGATGGCTTTGGAACATTGGAAGCAACAGCAGATGGTGCCTACAGCATCTCTGGAACATACCCAATTGGAGTACACAACTTCACGGTAACAGCAACAGATGGTTGTGGGAATGTAGAAACACAAACGTTCGAGTTTGAGGTGAAGGATTGCAAGGCACCAACGGCATACTGTATCTTCGGATTGAGTGCCGACTTGATGCCAACAGGTATGGTAGAGTTATGGGCATCTGATTTTGATGCAGGTAGCAATGATTTCTGTTCAGATGTAACATTGACATTTGCAGATCCAACCTTATACCCAGATTCAATCAACCGAGTGTTTGATTGTAACAATGGTGAAATCGGAACAGTAGAAGTGACGCTATGGGCACAGGATGCAGCAGGCAATACCTCTTACTGTACGACCTTCGTAAATGTACAGGCGAATCAGCCAGATACAGACTGCTCAACACCGATAGGAGCAATGATAGCAGGACAAGTAGAAACTGCATCAGGTGAAATGGTAGAGCGTGTAGAAGTAAGCCTATCAGGCAATGCAAGCTCTCAATCAATGACATCGGATGATGGACGTTATACCTTTGCAGGCTTAGAGATGGGCTACGATTACTCGGTAACACCAGCTCGTGACGATCAGCCATTGAATGGAGTATCAACCTTTGACTTGGTCTTGATTTCTAAGCACGTATTGGGCGTAGAGACACTAGACTCACCCTACAAGTTGATTGCAGCGGATGTGAACAACTCTGGCTCAATCACGACCTTCGATATGGTACAATTGCGTAAGTTAATCTTGAACATCGAGACGGACTTCCCGAACAATACTTCTTGGAGATTTGTAGCGAAGGATTATGTATTCGATAATCCAGCGAGTCCATTTGGCGAGAACTTCCCAGAGTTGATGAACTTCAACGACTTGGTAGAAAGTCATGTGGATGCACACTTCATCGGAATCAAGGTGGGTGATGTGAACGGAAGTGCAACACCAAACGCTTTAGTAGGCGTAGAGGGACGCACCGAGTCAAGTAACTTTGAATTCATGGTGCCAAATGGTAGCTTGAACAAAGGCGAGACGGTAACCGTACCATTCACAGCAGATTTAGCAAGCATTACAGGGTATCAGTTCACCTTGAACTACGAAGGACTAGAGCTAGTGAGCATCGAAGATGCAGCAGCAACAGCTACGAACTTCGGAGTGTTCGATGGTCAATTGACAGCATCTTGGAATGATAATACAGAGGTAGACCAAGCTTTTGGTTTAACATTCAGAGCAACAGAAGATGTGGTATTGAGTGAGGCATTGCGCATCACATCAAGTCGCACGCAAGCAGAGGCATACAGCAGAGCAGGCGAAGTACAGGGTATTGCCTTGAACTTCACAACAGCAGGCTTTGAGTTGTTCCAGAACACACCAAACCCATTCGATGCGACAACAAATGTCGCATTCTCTTTACCACAAGCAGCGAAAGCTACTTTGACGGTAACAGATGTAACGGGTAAGGTATTGACGATCATCAGTGATAGCTATGCAGCGGGATACAACACGATTGAGTTAGATGCGAAAGCATTAGCTCCAGGTGTACTATCTTATACCTTGGAAACAAAGGAGTTCACTGCTACCAAGAAGATGATTATCTTAGAGTAAGACACAAAGAGGGAGTAGGGGATAGACCATTCCCCTGCTTGTCTTTTGTAACATAAACAACGAAGCCCAGACCGGAAGGTCTGGGCTTTTTGCGTTTATAAAACAACAATCTTTTTAGTAAGCATCCCTTTTGCACCTTCGAGCTGCACAAAATAAATACCACTCGCTAGAGTAGGTAGAGTCACCGTAGTTTGATTTTTATGGATAGATTCCGTTTGAAGGATTTGCCCTTTCGTATTTAAAATAGAGAGCTTATCAAAAACAGTAGAATCGTCCAATTGCAGGTGAAGCTGCTGCTTAGCGGGATTTGGGTAAATTTTTATAGAAGTAGGAACGCGTTCAGCTTTGCTGGTAGCCACCATAACGCCCGATGGCAAGTCTGTTGTATATAAGCTAAGTCCGCCTCGGGTATTTCCTACTAAAATATCGAACCAGCCATCGCTATCAATATCGGCTAGGCTAATACGCGTATGCGAACCTTCGCGGATACCTCCAAAATTAGAAACTTCTAAGTCAAATTCAGCGGCAAGATTTTCGGTATCCATTGCATAGAGTTCAATTTGTCCAGTCTGCGAACCCGTTATCAATTTCAATTCCTCTTCTACTTCCACTATGGCTAAGGCAGAAGCACCTGTTGCAAAACCCAATTGGCGCGTATCTACTCGTCCAACAAAAACTTCATCAGGATCTATATTAAATTCAGCCATATCACTGGTGCCGATATTCTGAAAGTAATTAATATTTCCAGAACGCTCCCCAATTAATAAATCATTCAAGCCATCCTGATTTACATCTATAATAAAAGGTGTCGCGATTTGCCCTACATCAATTCCTGCCCAATTTGGAACTATCGTATCGAAGGCAAAAGGCTGATTTGCGCCAGCAATGTTTTCTGCAAAAAACAAAACTCCAGATTCTGTACCGACCAACAAATCCAAATCACCATCACTATCCAAATCCCCGAAAGTAGGAGC
>CALGLY010000569.1 GCA_937959095.1 uncultured Saprospiraceae bacterium | reverse complement strand
TACAAGATTTATTTTAATAACGAGAAGTAAGTTGTTTTAAGCAAGGAGTATTTAGTAAATACAGAGAGTTTAGCGTTAAGAAAGCCCAATTTGAAGCTACTTGCTTCAAATTGGGCAGATTTCCGCCGCGAGAATTACGCAAGAGCGCGATTTTGTTTACATTAACGCTGAGTCTTGTCATTTATATTTTTTACGATGTATAAAAGACCAAAATAATTTTTGTTGTAGTGCATTTACTATACCACTGACAAATTTAGGAATATTTTTTATGCTAAACGAGCTTTCAAATACTATAAAACGTTCTCCTGCTGCTGCACTTCTAGTACTATTACTGTTTATCATTGCTTTTAGTTCACTAGGTGCATTGCAAGTGAAAGGACTTTCGCAATTGCTAGGTCTAGATGTGCAAGAAGTCTTAAAAAGCATCTTCGATGAAAATACAGCAGACAAACGAAATTATCTGCGTTGGCTCGCTATTATTAACCAACTAACAAGCTTTTTATTTCCTGCTTTTTTCTTTGCCTATTTAGCCTATCAAAAAAATTGGACGCGCTTTCTGCGACTTCGACCTGCACCAGCCATCAGTGATTTGAATTTAAGTGTTTTATTCCTTCTTTTCCTGATGCCTTTGGCACAATATGCCTTTTTTCTCAATAAACAATTGCCGCTTCCTGAATGGGCAGTGAGCATGGAAGAAGAAGTCAGTGGCTTAGTGAGTGGGCTTTTAGTCATGGATTCGCCTGCGGAATTGCTAATGAATTTACTCACGATTGCCGTCATTCCTGCGATAGCGGAGGAGTTTCTATTTCGGGGCGTTATCCAGCAAAAAATCGCTTACTTCACGCGCCGCCCTGTATTGGCGATATGGTTGTCTGCTATTATTTTCAGTGCGATTCATGGACAGTTTGAAGGCTTTTTAGCTCGAATGCTCCTTGGTGCAGCCTTGGGTTATTTACTCTATTGGACGAAGAATTTATGGGTGCCTATCTTCGCACATTTCGTGAATAATGGCTTGCAAGTGGTAGGCGCGTATTTTTATAAAGACCAACTCGAAGAACTTCCTCCTGAAAATACCGAACCGATTTCTATTTGGGTTGTCTTGCTTTGTACTATATTCGTTGTCGGAATAGGCTATTTCATAAAACGACAGACGGGAGACGGTGGACGGGCGGCTTCGCCTTGACGGACGCTTCGCTGATGGTTTTGACGGGAAATGTACTCTATAGTTTCGCTAGAATTATAATTGAATACAAAGATGGAAAAAGTAGAAAAATTTAAAAAAAACTCTGCGCCTCCGCGTCTCTGCGTTCAAAAAATAATTTTTCGATAAATATTTAGCACTTAAAACAGCAAATTTGACAGTAGAGAAAACAGCAAAAAAACAAAAAAGTAGTTTTGCACAACGAAGCATTACAGCAGCCATTTTCGTGGCAACGATGTTGGCTTGTGTCTATTTTGGGGCAGCAAGTTTCACGATTATTTTTGCAATTGTAACCGTTTTAGGACTTTGGGAATTATTGACAATCTTCTTTTCTGAAAACGATTGGGCACATAAACTACTTGGACTTTTACTCGGAATAGTACCTTATGCTATCGCTGTGGTTTCCAACTTCGATTGGCTGCACTTTCCGCCTGAAAACTTACTTTGGGGCTTACTCGCTATCCTATTTTCGCTATTTATTATAGAACTTTTCCTGCAAAGCAAACAACCTTTCCAGAATATCGCCCTACTTATCTTGGCAGCTATTTATGTCGGCTTGCCCTTCGCGCTACTGCATGCGATTGGTTTCGTGCAAGGCGATGGTTATTATTTTGGTATCGTGATGGGACTCATGCTGATGACTTGGGCGAGTGATACGGGCGCGTATTTGGTGGGGAGTCAATTTGGGAAAACGCCTTTTTTGCCCCGCATTTCCCCTAAAAAAACATGGGAAGGCACACTAGGCGGGCTTCTTGGCACGGTACTTGCAGGATGGGGCTTGAGTGTTTTATTACCTGAATTGCCGCGCACGGATTGGATTGTACTTGCTTGCATAGTAGGCGTATTCGGGCCGCTAGGTGATTTAGTGGAGTCGATGCTAAAGCGAAGTTATGGCATTAAAGATTCTAGCAATTTGCTACCTGGACACGGGGGCGTTTTAGATCGCTTCGATGCCTTTTTATTTATGCTGCCGTTTGTGGCAGTCTATTTATTTTTGATTCGATGAAAAATAGATTTGAGACTTTTTAGTCCCGATAGTTATCAGGAGAGATTTGAGACTTGATTTGTTTAATGAATTGGCTTATCTAAAATGGAATCCCTTTAGCCTAATAATTTAAAAAGTCTCATATCTAAAAATCTAGTATCTCACATCTAGAAAAAAAGATACATGTTGAACATCCATAAAGAAGGACGTAGCATTATTGGAGTAATGCTATTGTTGGTAATGGCTATTTTAGTGGCTAGTTATTATTATTTACCGATTCTATTTCCTGTATTAATACTCGGAGCAATCGTATTGATAGGATTGACCCTCAATTTTTTCCGAAATCCGCTGCGTACGATCCCGAAATTGGATAATAACCTCATCTACTCTCCTGCGGATGGGCATGTGGTGGTGATGGAAGAAGTGGAAGAAACGGAGTACTTCAAAGATCGGCGGTTGCAGCTTTCTATTTTCATGTCGATCTATGATGTGCATGCGAATAAAATGCCGATTGGCGGCAAAATAGCCTATTACAAATACCACGATGGGAAGTACCTTTTAGCGAAGCATCCGAAATCATCTTCGGAAAATGAACGGAATACCGTAGTGGTGCAATATGGCGAAAACAAACTCTTATTCCGACAAATTGCAGGAGCAGTTGCACGACGGATACGCGCCTACATACAAGAAGGAGACACCGTGGAACAAGGGCAAGAAATGGGCTTTATCAAGTTCGGTTCTAGAGTGGATTTATTCTTTCCTTTGGACGCTAAAATTGATGTAAAAATCGGAGATAAAGTGACGGCTGGTATTAGTTTGATTGGGCGATTTCAATAACTTTAGAAAGTCGCTTTTAGCCTAAGGAATGAAGGTTATAAATTCTTGATAATCATTTCTATGAGCTGATTCGGCTTAAATGGTTTACTAACATAATCCATATCACTCAAATAAGGATATTGCTTAAATTCTTCTGTAGATGCTGCCGTTAATGTAATAATAGGGATAGTAGCCTCAGATGCTTGAATATGTTGAATCGCTTCAAATCCATCCATTTCGGGCAT
>CALGLY010000568.1 GCA_937959095.1 uncultured Saprospiraceae bacterium | reverse complement strand
TGCTGGATAGCATCACACATATTCCTGTGGATAGAGTAAACGCCCTCATTGTAGCACGTCCACGTGGAGAATTTTCGGATAAAGACAAATTCAAACTCGACCAATATGTGATGAATGGCGGCAAAGTCCTTTGGCTCATTGATCGCCTGAATGTGAATGTAGATAGCATCAATAGAAACAAAACCTATGTCCCTTTCGACTACCAACTGAACCTTGAAGATTTATGGTTTAAATATGGCATTCGGATACAGCCAAATTTGATTTTAGATTTAGAAAGTTCACGGATTCCTTTAGCTACAGGCATGATAGGTAATAAGCCGCAGTTCGATTTATTTCCTTATTTCTATCATCCCATTATTTCTCCTATGAGCAAGCATCCGATTGTGAAAAGCTTGAGTCGGGTGAATTTGTTTTTTCCAAGTACGATAGATACAACAGTTCGAGTGAAAACAGCGATGGAAAAAACCATATTACTTACTTCATCGAAGTATAGTCGGTTACAATTTCCACCTGTTACCCTCGATTTTGAAATATTGCGCTATCCACCGCAACCCGAAAAATTTAATAAGCCCCATCAGCCTGTCGCTGTCTTGTATGAAGGCATATTTCCCTCCCTTTATGCCAATCGGGTGACCGAAGGTATGCAAGCAGGTTTGGAAGAATTGAATCTAGAATTTAAAAGCGAAAGCAGCCCTACGCGCATGATCGTCGTTTCTGATGGGGATATAATTAAAAATACTGTCGGGAGTGGAGAGCAAGTTAGCCCAACGGGCTACAATCCATACGAGAAATTTGTATTTGCTAATAAAGATTTTCTTATCAATGCTATTGAATATCTTTTGGATGAAAATGGCGTGATAGAAGCACGCGGAAAAGAGGTAAAATTACGTCTTCTGGATACCGTGCGCGCAAAAGCAGAACGCACTACTTGGCAAGCTGTGAATATTATATTGCCGCTTGTTTTTCTAGCCTTATTTGGCTTAGGTTATAATTTTCTTCGACGACGACGATATGCAAAGTGATGTATTAGGTATCAGGTACGAGGTATTAAGTTTTTTGCTTGTACCTAATACCTGATACCTAATACCTAATACAATCAAAAGATGAAACGTACACTAATACTACTCGCACTTTTCTTGGTTTCAGGTGCAGCGACGGCTTGGTACTTGACGGATGAAGGACAACAGCAAAAAAGCACGCTACTAAGCGAAGATCGAAATTTCAAGGTAGAAGATACCGATGCTATCCATAAAATTTTCATCGCACAACGCTCTGGTGAAACGGTTACCCTGGAGCGCAAGGAAGGCTACTGGATGTATAATGGAAAATACCGTGCTTTACCCAATGCGGTCGATAATCTTATGCGGGCTTTTAGGGAAATGCAGATGCAATATATTCCGCCAGCGAAGGCTGCACCAAGTATCATTCGAGATTTGGCTACGCAAGGCATAAAAGTGGAATTATATGATGCTGAAAACAAGCAACTCAAGGCCTACTACATCGGTGGTGCAACCGTAGATGAGCGTGGTACGTATGCTATAATGGAAGGCGCAGAACAGCCGTATGTGATTCATCTTCCTACTTGGGAAGGTAATTTGCGTTTTCGCTTCAATCTTTCGGGGGATAGATGGCGCGATAAAAGTATCTTTGCTCAAGAAGTGGAAGACATCGCTTCGGTTGTTATTGAATATCCAAAGCAAAAAAATAATTCTTTTCGCGTCGAAAAAACAGAAGAAGGCTATACCGTCGATCCGTTTTATGATATTACACCTACAATTAAACGTAGTATCTCACAAGGAAAAGTAGAGGGTTTCCTTACTAGTTTTAAGCAGATAATAGCAGAAGCTTTTGAAAATGAACATAAGAAACGCGATAGTATTTTGCAGTCTATTCCCTTTAGTATTATTACGTTAAAAGATAATGATGGCTTGGAAAAACGATTTCAGTTTTTCCCCATACAATTCGAAACGATAGACCATGATGCGTCAGGAACGCCCTATACAAGAGAGCAAGTAGAGCGTTATTTTGTGGATGCGAATAGGGAGGATTTTATGTTGGCACAGCAAGTGGTATGTGGAAAAGTGTTTTGGAAATACGATGCTTTTTTTGATTAAATTGAACGCAGAGTCGCGGAGAAAAAAATAAAAAAACTCTGCGCCTCTGCGTTCAATTCAAATTATTTTGTTGCAGTATACTCAAAATAGCATTGTAAAAAAAGCAAATGAAAAAATCAGTAGGTGATGTTACATTAAAGGAAGCAATGCAGCTTTTTTTAGATTCGTCGAAGCGAATCAAAATGAAAGTATATCAGACCAAAGTAGCCACTATTTGGAAGCAATCAATGGGCGTAACAATTACGCGCTATACTTCCGAATTGAAGGTGCGAAATCGGAAATTATACATTGTAATTACTTCCGCTCCTTTGCGCGAAGAACTTTCCTATGGCAAAGAAAAAATCAAACAGATGGTGAATGAGGAACTAGGAGAAACCTATATTGAGGAGGTCATTATTCGTTAAATTTAATTGAACGCAGAGGTGCGAAGTCCTTTAAAGCCGCCATTTCTTTGTATTTAGCATCGGTTTTGGATACTGCGCGCCTAATGTCACTCCATATTTAGCTTGCTCTTCAAGACTCAATAGCTCAGGACGATGTACTTTTTCGCTAGGAATAGCAGATAATTCTGGAAGCCAAAGTTTCACATAATCGCCATTCGGGTCGTAGCGATGCGCTTGCTTTAGGATATTAAAATAGCGATTTTCACGCGGGTCGCTTCCAACACCTGCTACATAATTCCAATTGCCCCAATTGCTCGCTACGTCATAATCTATCAATACCGATTCAAAATATTCTGCGCCCATTTGCCAATTGACGTGCAAGTCTTTTACCAGAAAAGAAGCTACATTTTGCCGTCCTCTATTCGACATAAAACCCGTCGCTTTCAATTCGCGCATATTTGCATCTATAAACGGGATGCCTGTGCGTCCTTCTATCCAAAGTTCGAGCAAGCGTTTATCATTGCTAAGTCCTGAAAGTGCTTCTTCTTTTGGACCGCCTTGATAAAAGATTTTATTGTTATTTTTCTTCGCCATCAAGCGGAAAAAATCACGCCAAAGCAATTCAAAGAAAATCCAATACGTAGACTTATTATCCCCGCGCTCTGCTTCGTATTGTTTTAGTTTCCAATAGACTTCCTTCGGTGAAAGACAGCCATGTGCTAGCCAAAGTGAAAATTTAGTGGAATAGTCACCGCCGATAAGTTCATTACGGGTTTCCTTATAACTTTGCGCCAAATCGGTATCCCAAAAGTAGTATTGAAGTCGTTCTAAACCCGCTTTTTCGCCGCCTTTTATAGCGAGTGCTACGCGTTCATCCGCTTCATAGGCTTCGTGCCCGAAATTTTCTAGCGTTGGAATAGTACCAGCATCTATTTTTGCAGAGTGTGCTTTGATGGTGTCTTTTGTAGGCGTATCTAATGGTTGTCGAATCTGAACGAAACGTTCTACTTCCTTCCGAAAATGGGTGAATACATCAGGT
This sequence comes from uncultured Saprospiraceae bacterium, assembly GCA_937959095.1. GTDB lineage: Bacteria > Bacteroidota > Bacteroidia > Chitinophagales > Saprospiraceae > JAAUTG01. The sequence goes on along the minus strand of CALGLY010000568.1, from coordinate 85 downwards.
GTATGATTGACAGGGAAGGGCAAATCGGCGGTATAATACAGCATCTTTCCGCGAGAATAGCGGAGTTCTTGCCCAATAGACCATA
>CALGLY010000567.1 GCA_937959095.1 uncultured Saprospiraceae bacterium | reverse complement strand
ACCTAATACCTGTTGCCTAATACAACCAATATGAAGCAATTAATCGCTTATTTCATAAAATATCCAGTCGCGGTCAATATCTTGATGTTTGCCATTGTCTTGTTGGGAATCAATGGAATGTTGAGTACGCGCTCGTCTTTTTTTCCTCAAGTGCCTGATAAATTAATCGTGGTTACGATCATCTATCCAGGGGCTTCGCCTGCGGAAATAGAGGAAGGAATCGTGCTGAAAATCGAAGATAATCTTCGAGGTTTAGTAGGCATTGATCGGGTGACTTCGCTTTCTTCTGAAAACTCTGCTAGAATAAGTATAGAGCGACAAAAGGATGCGGATATTGATCTCTTACTCGCTGATGTAAAGAATGCAGTAGACCGAGTACCTAGCTTTCCTTCAAATATGGAACCGCCTGTCATTGAAAAACGCTTGGCGCGCTCGACTTCGCTGGAAATGATTTTGGCAGGGGATAATTTATCCTTGAAAACCCTAAAAACAGTTGCACGGCAAGTAGAGGATGATGTTCGTGGCCTTGATGGACTTTCACAGGTGACTTTGACAGGTTTTCCAGAAGAAGAAATTGAAATTGCGGTACGAGAAAATGACCTCCGCACGTTCAATCTTACGTTTGCAGATGTAGCTCGTGCCGTAGCAAGTAGCAATATTTTGACGACTGGTGGTAATATCAAAACCGATGAAGAAGAATATCTGATTCGGGCAAATAATAAATCTTATTACGGAGATGAATTGAATTTTATTGTGGTACGTGCTAATCCTTCGGGGCAAGTAATTCGCCTACGCGATGTAGCTACGGTGAGCGATAAGTGGTCAGAAACACCCGACCGAGTGTACTATAATGGTAAGCCTGGAATTCAATTTTCAATAGGCTCAACCAATAGTGAAGACATTCTAGGTATTACAGAAAGTGTACGAAATTATACAGAAGAATTCAACGCTACACGTGATAATGTACAGCTTGTAATTGTGCGAGATTCCTCTATTGTACTTCGCCAACGTACCGCTTTACTCATCGAAAATGGAACAGTTGGTATCCTTTTAGTCCTCTTTTTCCTTTCCCTTTTCTTAAAACCAAGTATTGCACTTTGGGTGGCAATAAGTTTACCTATTTCCTTCTTTGGAATGTTCATTTTTGGGGTGAATGTCATTACTATCAATGTCCTTTCCCTTTTTGGAATGATTGTTGTAATCGGTATTCTCGTAGATGATGGTATTGTGATAGGGGAAAATATTTACAACCATTATGAAAGAGGCAAAACCTCCATCCGAGCTGCCATTGATGGAACAATTGAGGTGATTCCACCCATTGTTTCTGCAATTTTGACGACTATTGTTGCCTTCGGTACATTCTATTTTATTGATGGCGATGTAGGTGCATTTTTTGGCGAAGTAGCATCGGTAGTGATTATTATTCTCTTGATTTCGCTAGTAGAAGCCCTCATTATTTTGCCTGCACACATTGCCCATTCCAACGCTTTGAAAGAAGGTGGACAAAATTTCATGCTCAATCGTTGGGCAGACAAAGGGATGACATGGGTACGCGATAAGGTCTATTCGCCAGTTCTTCAATTCTTCCTAGAAAATAAATTTTTCGGGCTTACTATTCCTGTCGCCATGATGATAGTGACCATAGGAGCAATGGGTAGTAGTTTAATAAAATTTACCTTTTTTCCGCCGATTGCTAGTGATTTAGTACGAGTGGAATTAGGTTTACCACAAGGGACAAGCGAAACGATTACCGACTCTATCATAGCTCGTATTGAGCAAGAAGTCTGGAAAGTTGGCGAAGAATTTACCGAAAAGCAAGGGAACGGCATGGAGGTCGTCGAAACGGTAGTACGGCGTATTGGACCAGGTACTTCTAATGCGACGCTTACTGTAAACTTGCTACCAGGGGAAGATCGGACGTGCTCTGCTAATGAATTTGCAAATGTCCTTTTAGAAGCAGTCGGGCCAGTGCCAGAAGCAGAAAATTTAGTGTTCAATTCAGGTACGAGTTTTGGAGGTCCACCGATTTCCGTCTCTTTTTCTAGTAATGATATTGGAGAACTAAAAGCAGCTACGGAAGAGCTAAAAGCAGGCATGCGGCAAATGCCCGAGCTCAAGGACATCGCTGATAATGATCCTGAAGGAATTAAAGAGATTCGGGTAAAACTAAAAGAAAATGCATATCTCTTAGGCTTGACTTATAATGATGTGATGGCGCAAGTACGTGCGGCCTTTTTCGGACAATCTGTACAACGTTTCCAGCGTGGGCGCGACGAAATACGGGTGTGGGCGCGCTACGATCGCAAGGAGCGTTCTTCTATCAAAAACTTGGATGAACAACGCATCGTGACCAATACGGGCGCACGCGTTCCATTCTCAGAAATTGCGACTTATACCATAGAGCGTGGCGACGTAGCGATTAATCACTTGGATGGAAGACGCGAAATTCAAATCACATCCAATCTGAAAAATAATAAGGATAGCGCTACCGAATTGCTTGGTGTTATTCAAAGCAGCATTATTGCAGATATTTTGGAACGCTATCCTAGCGTGAGTCCATCTTATGAAGGACAAAACCGCGAAGCAGCTAAAGTAGGCGTTTCTGCTGCTGCTGCCTTACCGATTACGTTCTTCATTATCTATGCGATTATTGCCTTTACCTTCCGTTCCTATGTTCAACCCTTACTGCTGTTTGTGATGATTCCATTCAGCTTGATTGGAGTTGCTTGGGGACATTATATTCATGGTTTCCCTGTGAATATTCTCTCTATGCTCGGCATCGTGGCATTGCTTGGTATTGTAGTAAATGACGGGCTTGTTCTCATTGGTAAGTTCAATACCTTTATGAAAGAAGGGATGCCCTTTTCGGATGCCCTCTATGAAGCAGGTCGCTCGCGTTTCCGTGCTATTTTCTTGACTTCGGTTACAACGATAGCAGGGCTTGCGCCACTTATTTTCGAGACCAGTTTACAAGCACAATTCTTGATTCCTATGGCTATTTCGATTGCTTATGGTATTGCCATCGCGACTTTCCTAACGCTCTTTATGCTTCCTATTTTATTATCTATCAATAATGAAATTAAAGTAGGAGCTACTTGGTTATGGACAGGTAAAAAGCCGACGCGCGAAGAGGTAGAAAGTGCGGTGCAGGAGATAGAAGCGGAGAAGGAATATGAAATGGGATAATCTCAATGTAGAGACGACATGCCTGCCGTCTCCCGTCGCGTGATGCTGTCATATATAGCAAAGTGTGGCGTGAGACGGCAAGCATGTCGTCTCTACCAATGAAAATGCTAATTCAAATTTAAGAATGAAGAATCTAAAATATATCACCCTATTTCTAGTTAGTTGGAATATGGGCTTTGCTCAAGATGTTTTGACAACAAGCGAAGCTGTAGCTTTGCTTTTACAACACAATTACGGCGTAAACATCGCTCGGAACAATATTAAAATCGCCGAGAACAACACCAGCAAAGAACTCAATAGCTACCTCCCGACGGTAGGTGCGAGTGCAGGTGTAAATGCAAATTTGGGTGGCTCAACACAAACTTTTGGCGAGGCATTTGCTCGACCAAGTGGAGAAAATACAATTAATGTCACCAATGCCTTTCAGTGGGGAGCAAATGCGGCAGTACAAGCCAACTATACCCTACTCGACCGCAGTCGTGATTATACGCTCGACCAACTGAAAGAGGAACTCACGCTCACGGATTTGCAATTGCGGCAAACTATGGAAGTGAATATTTTGCAGTTGTTCAATGCCTATTATCAAATTGCGCAATTGAGTGGAAATTTGGCGGTGCAAGAGCGCACCTTCGAGATTTCGCAGCAGCGCAAAACGCGGGCGCAATACCGCTTTGATTATGGACAAGGTTCAAAATTGGATGTCCTAAATGCAGAGGTAGATATTCAGCGAGATAGCGTGAATCTGCTGAATTTAAAACAGCAAATCGCGAATGTACGTCGCAGTATGAATGTGATTATTGGGCAAGATGTGAATACCGATTTTGTAGTGGATACGACTGTGCAATATGATCCGACGCTTAATCTAGTACAACTCATAGAGCAAGCGAAAGCGAATAATGTGCAGCTTCTGGCTATTGACCAAAACATCAAAATCCGTGCTTATGATTTACAGATTTTGGATGCGATACGTAAGCCAACTTTAAATGCCAATGCCTCTTATAGTTTTAGTTTTTCGGATTTGCCAAATGAAGGCTTTACCACTTTTCAGAATCAGCGTGGCTTAGGTGTAGGCGTAACTTTGGGCTGGACTATTTTTGATGGCGGTATCCAAAAAATGCGAAAACAAAACGTAGATATTGCACTACAAAGTCAAGCCCTGCAACGCAATCAGGTAGAAGCGGAAATCATTCGGGACCTAACAAGTGCTTGGGAAACTTACCAAAACGCCCTTTTCATTCTTGGCGTAGAAGAAACAAATATCGCTACAGCCCAAGCGAATTTTGAACGCACCAATGAATTCTTCAAATCGGGGCGTTTGACTTCTGTGGATTTTCGGCAAGCGCAATTGAACCTCTTGAATGCCGAGCGGAGTTATAATAATGCGAAGTATAATGCGAAATTATTGGAGGTTCAGTTGTTGCAGTTGAGTGGGGGGATTTTGGAGTGAGTAATATAGCTTATTAAAGCTTACATTTATGGATTGAATGCAAGAATCTTAAATTCAATTTACTTTTTAGAAAAACGATTCTATGGAACAAACAGATATCATTGAGCAATTTTTCACAATGGATGCAAAAATATTAGCTGCAATAATTAGTTCAATTATCTCTTTTCTTATTGCAATAATTAGTTTGTTTAACAGCAACAAGGCTCTTAGAAGAAATTTACAATATCAAAAACAGTTAGAAGAACACAAATTAAAACAGAATACTCAACTTGAAGAAACTAAGATTAAATTATTGCAGGAATTGGAATCATCAAGAAACGCAGCACTTCAAGAGCTGGAAAAGTTAAAAACTAATCTTAGAAAAGAAGTAGATGAAAATACAATGCGATTAGAATTGAGAAAGCAAGAACTGGATAAGTCTTTAACCGCTTTAGAGGATGGAATTAGCCATATTCAGAATATTAAAGATGCCCTTCAATTATTCTTAAATGCAATTCCAAATAAAATTAACCTTAAAATACCCAGTATGCCTATTGCGCCGAATATTTTGAATCGAGATTTTGAAGTTTCAGAACCAGGACGCGTATGGGTTAGCGACATTACTTACATTCGGTTGCGCGATCGGTTTGTCTACTTGACAACGGTAATAGCTGCTTTTGAAAAGGCACTGAACAATCGACCCATTGAGCCAGGGCTAATTTTTCATTCCTCCCTAGGAGGTAGATCGCCAAGAGAAATGTTTGCCCTCTTGACACTAAAAAAAC
>CALGLY010000566.1 GCA_937959095.1 uncultured Saprospiraceae bacterium | reverse complement strand
CACACCTAAGCCGAAAGAAGCCGAAGATGAAAAGCCAAAGAATGCGGAGTCTGATCTGCTCTTCGAGAAGATAAAAGGGCATTTGAAGGAACACGCGGATAAAATCAAGCCTGGCAAGGGAATTTTTCAATTCAATGTTACAGGTGATGTACCAACAAATTGGCGCATTGACTTAAACAAATCGCCTGGTACGGTGAAAAAGATGAAGGCAAAAAATCCTGATGTTACCCTCACCATCAGCGATGAACACTTGATGCGCCTCGCTCGTGGTAAACTCAACTTCCAAACGGCCTTCATACAAGGCCGCTTGAAGGTAGAAGGAGATAATGCTAAAGCCATGTCGCTGGCAAAAATTATTTCTAAAATCCCTAAGCTGGAAGGGTGATTTTTTTGAACCATACCCGCCTGCCCGTTCGCGGAGCAGGCGGGTATGGTTCAAATCAAAAAAAATCAATATGACTATCACAAAATCATACTTAAAAGACTTGGTATATCAAGTGAATGGTGCAACTATTGAAGTACACAAAGTACTTAGACCAGGACTTTTAGAAAGCGTATATCATACATGTTTAAAACTTGAACTAACACAAAGAGGAATACAATTTGCCTCTGAAATGTTAGTGCCTGTTATTTATAAAGGAATAGAAATAGATACCGCATTAAGATGCGATTTTTTCATTGAAAAGAGTTTAGTAGTCGAGCTGAAAGCAGTAGAAAAGACACTTCCTATCCATGATGCGCAAGTATTAACCTATATGAAATTACTAAATGCGCCAGAAGGATTATTACTTAATTTCAATGTAGAGCATCTATTCAAGCAAGGGCAACAGACATTCGTAAACGAACTATATCGAAGTTTGCCCGACTGATTTTTGTCTTGAAACCATATAAGGCATATAAGAAGCATATAAGAACATGTACTATTTAGCTTAAATGTCCTTATATGCCTTATATGGTTCTAATATAAGCATAATGGAAGCCATTTTTAATGATAAAACATATCAAGCCGCCTTATTTAAAGTAGCAGAAGAAGAAGGTAGAGCATTGATGGAAGTCCTGAATGAAGGGAAAGAGTGTTTGAAAGAACTCTATACCGTCAATCATCCCGTAGCGGATATGATGGGTATTACAGGAGCGCAATACATTCTAGGGCGCGGCTATGACAAAATCATAGATGTACAAGCCGAAGAGATCAAAAAACTGACCAAGCTCGCACGAAAACATCCTATCGCTTTTGTGATGACGCACAAGACGTATATTGATATGTTTGTCTTGGGCGTAGCACTGGCACAATATGGGCTTCCTATACCACATATTTTTGCAGGGATCAATATGAGCTTTGCAGGGCTAGGACAGCTTGGCCGACAAGCAGGCGTAATTTATTTGCGTCGCTCTTTCAAAGATGATAAAGTCTATAAAGCCACCTTGCGACATTACATCGCAACGCGCGTGAATGAAGGCGCACACTTCATGTGGGCAATAGAGGGAACACGCTCGCGGACAGGTAAGATTGTATGGCCTAAAATGGGCATCCTGAAATATATCGGGGAAGGCGCAGAACAAGCGAATAAGGAGGTGAAATACGTACCTGTTTCAATTGTCTACGATTTGATTCCTGATGTAAAATCCATGACGGAAGAAGGACGCGGCAAAACAAAAAGCGCAGAAAGCCTAAGTTGGTTTATGAATTACGTCCGCAAAATGGGCGATAATTTAGGGCGCATTTCGCTACGTATTGGTGACCCTGTGCATATCGAAGATGAAAACACAGCAATCATTCCAGATAAAGAAGGCGTATTGCAAAGTAAACGGAATACGTTGCCGCAGTTTGCTTTTGAATTGGTGCATCGTATCAATGAAATCACGCCTGTCACTACCACTTCCTTGATTTGTACGGCGCTATTGAGCAAGTTTGCCCTTACTAAAAGAGGTATAGAAAGCGATGTAGGTACGCTGATGCAATTTATAGAAAGCCGCCAAGCGGATGCACTCGTGGATAGAGGTAAAGCGATAGGAGAGAGTGTGCAAGTTGCGCTAAATTTGCTTACGCAATCGGGGATTGTGATGCGGACAGGCGAGAGCTTGAATGCGAAGTATACGATTGCATCCGAGCATTATCTACAAGCAACCTATTATGCGAATATGTCGGTACATCACTTGTATCATCAAGCATTTATAGAACTAGCCTTCCTGAAAGTAGCCAATACAGATGTCGCGACACGTAGCACCGATTTTTGGGCAGAAATTATGGAGCTTCGTAACTTATTTAAGTTTGAATTTTTCTATTCTACTAAAGTAAAATTCACCGACGAAGTAGAAAAAGATGCGGCTCTGTTAGATGAAAATTGGCAAAGTTATCTCTTTGATAAAGATGCGGATATTCAAGCCTTAGCCAATCGGCAAAAACTCGCGGTTTCGCAAGTGGTGCTATTCACCTATGTGGAGGCGTATCGAGTGATTGCCTTTGCGCTTTTGGAATGGGATAATAAGCAAAAGTTCGACGAAAAAGAGCTTATTAATAATTGCTATATTTTAGGAAAAGAATTGCATTGGCGCGGTCAAATTCGACGCATGGAAGCGGTTTCTAAGCCCTTCTTATTGAATGGAATTCGATTGGCTAAAAATCGCAATCTTATCCCTACGAAGGAAGACGATAAGCAAAAAGAAATACAAGCGTTTATTAACCAATTAGCCAATATTACGAAGCGCATCAATACGATACAAGATATTGTATTAGCTAAAGCAAATAGAAAACAACAGCATATCCCGCTTCAATGGGACATCGTGCCTGGTTCTAAAACGGAAGGCATCACCAAAGATGTGATGGAAGGCGAATCAGGTGCACATATCGGTGCCTTCTTCGATTTGGATCGTACTTTGATTTCTGGATTTTCGGCTAAAGAATTTTTTCAAACGCACCTCCTTAGTGGCAAAATGACCGCGAAACAACTTACCGCACAATTCGCAGGAGTAATCGTCTATGCTTCGGGTGGAGGGAACTTTGCGAGCCTAGCAGCCACCGGCGCACAAGGCGTGAAAGGACTACCAGAACGCGAATTTATAGAGCTAGGGGAAGAAGTATATATCAAGCATCTCGCAGATGCAATTTTTCCTGAATCGCGTGCTTTAGTTGCCGCGCACTTAGCAAAAGGACATACTGTCGCGATTGTTTCCGCAGCAACTCCTTATCAGGTGAATCCTGTGGCGCGCGATCTTGGAATTGAGCATGTCATGTGTACGCGCATGGAGGTAAAGAACAGTAAATTTACAGGCAGAATAGTAGAACCTGCTTGCTGGGGTGCAGGTAAGGCGTATGCAGCCAAGGAATTAAAAGAAGAATTCAATTTAGATTTAGCAAAGAGCTATTTCTATACAGATAGTGCGGAAGATATGCCCCTGCTCGAAATCGTGGGGAATCCAAGACCGATCAATCCAGATACGAAATTGGCAGCCGTTGCCTTCAAAAGCGACTGGCCAATTTTGCGTTTTGAAGCGGATAAACCTAGTTCCGTTTCTAATGTAGCGCGTACCGCAATGGCAGCGGGAAGTCTCGTACCTGCCGTGATGAGTGGTGTGCTATCGGGTGCAATGGCTGGTTCTTGGAAGGATGGCGTGAATACCATGATTGGCTCTATTGGTGATTTGGCTCTAACTACAGCAGGCGTACAACTTGCTGTGAAAGGAGAAGAGAACCTTTGGGATCATCGTCCGGCGGTCTTTATTGCCAATCATCAGAGTGGTGCTGATATTTATATTATTCCAAAATTACTGCGCAAGAACTTTAAAGGCATTGCCAAAAAAGAATTGGAGAAAGTCCCAATTATAGGGCAGTTGATGGCTGCTAC
>CALGLY010000565.1 GCA_937959095.1 uncultured Saprospiraceae bacterium | reverse complement strand
CGTAGCGCAATCGAAATCATATTGGTGTTTGCTTGGTTCCATTGGCTTTGGCTCGATAAAGAACTTCCCCTTAAAGCCATTCTCGCGAGCGTAATCTTTTGCCATATGCAAGAAACGTGCCATGTGGTCGAGTTCCTTTTTCATTTCCGTATTCAGAAGACTCATATAACCTTCGCGTCCGCCCCAAAATACGTAGTTCTCACCACCCAATTTTATAGTGGCATCAAGCGCGTTTTTTACCGTCGCGCCTGCATATGCCACTACATCAAAGTCAGGATTGGTCGCCGCACCATTCATATAGCGCGGATTAGAAAATAAGTTGGCAGTTCCCCAAAGGAGTTTCACACCAGAGGCTTTTTGTTTTTCGAGGGCATAGTCTGTAATAAATTCAAGCCTTTTTGTTGATTCCGTAAGACTTTCCCCTTCGTCAATCAAATCTACATCATGGAAACAATAATAAGGCATGTTCATTTTTGTAATGAACTCAAAAGCTGCATCCATTTTATCTTTTGCCGATTGATAAGGATCATCAGTAGTGAGCCAAGGATATGCTTTTGTACCAGCACCAAAAGGATCACCACCTGTACCGCAGAAGGAATGCCAGTAGGCTACTGCAAATCTGAAATGTTCCTTCATCGTCTTTCCACCCACCACACGATTTTCATCATACCACTTAAAGGCAAAAGGATTCCGGGAATCACGTCCTTCAAATTTTATTTGTGGAATACCTTTAAAATATTCTTTATCTCCTAAAATTACATCCATAGCAGCATGCTTTGTTTCTGATGTTTTCATGTATCGCTTTTATAAATTAACGTGAGGTACTTATTTTAAAATATTATTTTGATTTAATGTGAAAATCGAAACAAAGAAAGGAATTAATACTAGTTGACACATAATTTTTTACTACTACAAAAATTCGTCTATTTAAATATATAATACGCCATTAGTACGTCATTGCAGGGTAGAAGGATTAAGAAATACTATTTTGAAGATTTGTTGAGTAAATAACTAGTGCTTTGTCAAGTATGAAATGGTGGGTAGCTTGCGCGTTTTTTTTCGCTAATCTAGGCGCAAAATTTGGAACATAACGGATTATGAAGCCGAATTTTGTAACGAAGAGTAGCGGAAAAAGACCGACCAATGATTACCCCTCATTTCATACTTGACAATGCACTAGATTAGTTTTTACTAACCTATGGACTTTCAGCCGATAGGGGTTGAATTTTAGAAGATAATATGTATTTTGTGCATAAATACTCACCCACACAAATGGCACTTCATCAAATGAAGCAGTTTCTATGCTAAAAGCAGAGACTAAAAAGTTCAAAGCACATTATCCTTTAGTAGTTGTTTTTCTAGCTTTTTTGTTAGGTGCGAATGCTCAAATTCAACGATATTCTTTCCATCCGCTCACGCCTGCGGAGGGCTTATCACAGGCTTCTAATGATTTTATTTACCACGACTCGCAAGGCTTTATATGGCTAAGTTCAATTGATGGACTTAATCGGTTCGATGGGAAGTCAGTAAAGATTTATAAGCCTATTCTTGGCGACTCTACCAGCCTGATAGATAATAATATTACAAGCAATTTTTTTGAAGATGCTGAAAATAACCTTTGGTTTAGTACCTATAAGGGGCTGCATTGCTATGTGCGGGCAACAGATAATTTTCGACGATATCAACTAGTAGATAAACAGGGCAAAAAGCTTCAAAAAAATTATCATGCTTTTCACCTCGACAATAATAACCAACTGTGGGTGCGCGTCGGTATTAAGGAAGGGAATAATACTAGTGGTTACTTACACCTTTTTAATACAATTACTCAAAAAGATAGCATTGTCTGCCCGATAGATGGGCATCGCAATAGTGTGGTACTAGATGAAAAATCGGAAGTGCAAGAAGTCGTCTCCTATTTATTTCCAACTCATAATGGAATCGAAGTGATCGCTATGCAAGCTCCTTTTGAGACCAAATCCTTTTTTGAAGGAATAAACCCTGCCTTTCCTTCTAGCAGAATAAAACACATTCTAGTAGATACACCAAGAGCTTGGTATTTAAGTGGAGATAAGGGCTTGATTCGATTCAATCCGCTATCTCATAAATATCAAATTTGGGATACCTATCAGGCTACTCAAATAGGGGAAGTGACTTCTACTGAAAATGTTGAAGAAAACAAATTATGGGTGGCTACGGGAAAGGCAAGCGTGTTGGTATATGATAAAAAACAAGCAGCATTTGTAGCAAAAATTCCGCATGAGGTAGGAAAAGAGACAGGTTTGCAACTCAACAGAGTGAATAAACTCTACAAGGATAAGCAAGACAATATTTGGATGAGTAGCACGATAGCAGGCGTGAATTACACAAATCTAAATAAGTGTAAGTTTGAGCGGCCCAATAATTTTATAGATCATCATATCAATACGATTTATGAAACAAAGAAGGGAGAAGTATTTTGTAGTTATGCCTCTAAAATTGCCTACTATCCCACGCCTGATACGGCTTTAATAGAGTTATCCGTGCCACAAGGCATAATGCTTTTTTTTGAAGATAATAAAGGCAATTTATTTGGAGTAACGTCTAATGCTCTTTTAGCTTGGAATCCTACACAGCTTCAATTCGAACATCAGCGACAATTACCAAATTTCGTCTTTGATGTCTATGTTACTAAATCAGGGAACATACTATTTCTGACTTACGGAGGAATATTTGAATATAAACAAAATGAAGAAGCTGGTATTTTTATACCTTTTAAATCCTTAGGGAAGCATCAAAAAGCGGTAGCTACCACACTCCATGAAGATGCTAAAGAACGGCTCTATTTAGCGATAGAATATACGCAACTATTGATATTA